>JAFAFY010000096.1 GCA_023423235.1 Pseudomonadota bacterium | reverse complement strand
GGCTTCGAGGTTCTGGATGCGCGTGCCGGGGTTGGGATGGGTCGAGGAGAACTCCGGCGGCGATTGGCCACCGCTCGCCTCGCTCATGCGTTGCCACAGCGGCACCGCCTCGCGTGGGTCGAAGCAGGCCGCGGCCGCGAGCATCAGGCCGACGTAATCGGCCTCGGTCTCGTGCTTGCGCGCATAGGGCAGCAGGTAGCCATAGCCCATCGCGGCCATGACCATCTGCTGCTGCTGCGGGTCCATGCCGCTCATCGCGCCGGCCATCTGTCCGACCTGGGTCAGGCGCTGCTGGGCCATGCGCTGCGCGCCGTGGCGCAGCAGCGCGTGGGCGATCTCGTGCCCCATCACCACAGCGAGCGCGTCTGTGTTCTGCGCCACCGGCGCCAGGCCGCTGTAGACCGCCATCTTGCCGCCGGGCAGGCAGAACGCGTTGGCCTGGTCGGAATCGATGACATTGACCTCCCAGTCGAAGGTCTCGGAGAAGCGGCTGGCCTGCAGGCCGTTCTCGCGCGCCAGTTCCGCCTCGACCACGGGAATCTTGGCGATCAGGCGCTCGGCGATCGCACGCACTTCCTTCGACAGCGGGGCATCGGGATTGGCCGGCGGCTCCTGGGTGAGGATCTCCTGGTAGGCCTGCAGGCCCAGCGCTTTCTCGTCGTCGACGGTCAGGGTGCGGTCGATCAGCACCGTCTCGCCGGTCACCGGGTCCACCGCGCGGTTGGAGACGTAGTAGAAGATGCCGTAGCCCGCGAACAGCAGCAGGATGACGAAGCGGAAGTTGATGCCGCGCCGCGGCCGGACGCCGGGCTGCTGCCGGCTACGCGCGAAAGGGTCCTGTCTCATCGTGTCTCCGATACCGGCGCGCCGGCACTGCTGGTCAAAGGTCGCGGGCGACCCGGAAGCCGATTCTCGCATTGGTGGTGTCAACGGACGCCAGTGCCCGCCAGCTGGCCCGCGTCTGCGCCGGCGAACTGGCCCAGGAACCGCCGCGGATCACCTGGTCGCGGCAGCCCGGGTTGAACCAGGCCGAGCCGTCCCCCGGCGCGCGCCGGTAGCTGGCGTGCCAGCAGTCGCCCATCCACTCGCTGACGTTGCCGGCCAGGTCGTGGACGCCCCAGCTGTTGGGCGAGAAGCTGGCCACCGGCGCCGGTCCCCAGTAGCCGTCTCCGTAGTTGGGGAATGCGTTGCCCCAGCGGCGCCCGCCGGGCGACTGGTCCAGCGTGCCGGTCATGTTGCCCGCGCCTTCCGGCGGCACACCCTCGCCCCAGGGATAGCGCGCGCTGGAACCGGCGCGGAACGCGTACTCGAACTCGGCCTCGCTCGGCAGCCGGTAGCGTCGGCCGCTCTGCGCCGACAGCCACTCGACGTAGGCGCCGGCATCCTTGGCGCTGACGTGCAGCACCGGCATGGTGTCGCCGGCCGGGCGGCCGACATAGTCCGATCGCCAGTCGACCCGGCTGCGACGCAGGAAATTGCCGGTGCGCTCGTCATAGGCCATCGAGAAGCCACGCCGGACCGCGCGCGCCTGGTAGCCGGTGGCATCGACGAAGCGGCGGAACTCGCCGACGGTGACCTCGCGCACGCCCAGTGCGAAGCCGCGTTCGAAGCGCACCGCATGGCGCGGCTTCTCGTTGTCGTGGGCATCCGCGTCGCCGGGCAGCGCGCCCATCATGAAGCCGCCATGCGGCAGCACCACCATCTGCGGGCCACGGGCGCCGCCTTCCAGCGCGTCGGTGAAAACCTGGCCGGGACGGAAACTGCCGTAATGCACCACCTGGTCGATGCGCTGGCGCAGGTCGGTGGCCACCGGGTCGCCGGGCGCGGCGATACGCAGGATCTCGGCGAGCTTGCCGCGCGCCAGGCTCGGACCATTGATCTTCTCCAGCGCGGCGACGCCCTCGTCGCGCAGTCGCGCGATGCGTGCACTGCGCATCTGCTCGATGCGTCGCTCGGCGTCGGGCACGGTCTGGAACCCGGGCCGGATCGCCATCGCATGTCCCAGCCATTGCGAGGCCGCGGCGAAGTCGCCCTGCATGCCGGCGACCTCGGCGCGGCGGATCAGCGCGCTTTCCACCGCGGCCTGGCCCTGCATCGCGCGTGGCTGGCCCGGGCGCAGGGCCAGCGCCTCGGCGAAGGCGGCCAGTGCGCCCTGGCCGGTGCCGCCCTCGCCCAGCTCACCGCTGCGCAAGGCCTGCTCGCCGCGCCGGTTCAGCTCCCACAGGCGGTCGCTCTCGTCGACCCGCTCCAGATACCGCAGCACGGCCGGATCGGCGGACGCAATGGTGCGGGCGACGGCCGCGACCAGGTGCGCCTCGCGCAGGCCCTCCACCTCGTCCTGCTCGTCGGCGCGTGCCAGCGCGGCATCGCCCGCGCGCAGCAGCGCGGCCTGCGCGCGGCGCAAGCCCTGCGACGCGGCGTGCGCCTGTGCCGGGTTCCTGGCAAGGGCGAGATACAGCGGGATCGCTGATTTGGCATCGGTGTAGAGCACGCCGTCTTCCAGCGCCTGGTCGGCACGCGCGAGCGCAAGAGCTTCCTCGCCCTCGGCAATCGTCACCGCTGGCGGCGTCCAGTTGAGTTCCGCGGCGAAACTGTCGTCGCCGCTGATGGTGACCTCGCCGTCGCGCGCGGCAGCATCGCCGTCGCCGCCACGCTCGCCGCAACCGGTCGCCAGCACCAGCAGCGGCCAGACCATCCACTTGGCGAACATCGCTGCGCGCAACACGGGCTCCCATCGGCGAACGGCACCAGATTAAGCCATCGCGCCGGACACGGCGATGCACGTCGCCCGGGTGCCGGCAAGCGCCGCAACGCGATTGCCGCAAGCGTTGCCGCGCGCCGGCGCCGCCGCTAGGCTGTCGCGCATGCCTGCCCTGCCCGCACGCTGGATCGACGATCCGGCCACCCTGCACGCCCTTCTGTCCACCGCCCGCAACCGCGTCGGCCTCGACACCGAATTCATCCGCGAACGCACGTTCTGGCCGCAACTGGCGCTGGTCCAGATCGCGATCGAACGCGAGGCCGGCATCGAGGTGCTGCTGGTCGACCCGCTGGCGCCGGGCATCGTCGAGGCCCTGCGACCGCTGCTGGCCGACGCGGCCATCGTCAAGGTCATGCACAGCGCCAGCGAGGATCTGGTCGCACTGGCCCATACCTGCGGCGTCGCGCCCACGCCGCTGTTCGATACCCAGATCGCCGCCGGCCTGGCCGGCGCCGGCGCGGGGCTCGGCTACCAGCGCCTGGTGCAGGACACCCTGGACGTCACCCTGCCCAAGGGCGAGACCCGCTCGGACTGGCTGCGCCGCCCGTTGTCGCCGACCCAGCTGGAATACGCCGCCGACGACGTCGAGTACCTCTTCGCCCTGCAGGACGATCTGGCCGCGCGCATCCAGGCCCTCGGGCGCGACGCCTGGCTGCAGGAGGACTGCGCGCGCCTGGTCGCCACCGCCACCAGCCTGGAGGGCGAGCGCTGGCCGCAACTGGGCGGCCGCGCCGGCCAGTTCCTCGACGCCGCCAGCCAGTTGCGGCTGCTGCGGCTGCTGCGCTGGCGCGAGCAGTACGCGCGCAGCCAGGACCGGCCGCGCAGCTGGATCCTCGACAACGAACTGGCGACCCTGCTGGCGCGCGACCCGCCCGCCGATGTCGCCGCGCTGCAGGCGCGCCTGGACGCGCATCCCAAGGCCCCGCGCAAGCTCGCGACGACGATCTGGAACGCACTGACCACCGAACTGCCCGACGAACACGAGGCGCCGCTCTCCAGCGGCGAGGAGCCCGACCGCAAGCGGCTCAAGCAGCTGCAGCAGGCCGTGGCCCGGCGCAGCGCCGCGCTGGGCCTGCCCGACGGCGTGCTGGCCTCGCGGCGCTGGCTGGAGGCGCTGATGGAGGGCGGCGACTGGCCCGGCGCCCTGTCGGGCTGGCGCCGTGGCCAGCTCGAAGCCGATCTCACCCCGCTGCTTGCGGGTGCTGGCGAGACGGCATCTTGATCCGTATAATCGCCATCCTGCCGTGGGGCCATAGCTCAGCTGGGAGAGCGCGTCGTTCGCAATGACGAGGTCGGGAGTTCGATCCTCCCTGGCTCCACCACTCTACGAAGTACACGAAACGCCCCGGGAAACCTGATTTTCCGGGGCGTTTTTCATTCTGGCTTGTCGTTTTCCACGCCGTCACGCCCGGACGGGCGCTGATGGCACCGGCCGGCATATCTCACTGGCCGGCGTCGCTGTCCTCGTCCGCCACCCGCTGCCGCTGCGCCGCGGCGCGCGCCTCGCGCAGCTGGTCGAGCTTGTCCTTGAGCTTGATCTCCAGTCCGCGCGCGACCGGCTGGTAGTACACCCGCTCGCCCATCGCATCGGGAAAGCCGGTCTGGTCGAGCGCGATCCCGCCTTCAGCGTCGTGGTCGTACTGGTAGCCACTGCCGTAGCCGAGCTGTTTCATCAATTTGGTCGGCGCATTGCGGATGTGCAGCGGCACCTCCTGGGTGCCGTACTCGTGGACGTCGCGCCTGGCCTGGTTGAAGGCCTTGTAGGCCGCGTTGGATTTGGCGGTGCTGGCAAGGTAGATCACCAGTTGCGCCAGCGCGAGATCGCCCTCGGGGCTGCCGAGGCGCTCATAGGTGTCCCAGGCGTCGACCGCCATCTGCAGCGCGCGCGGATCGGCCAGGCCGATGTCCTCGACCGCCATGCGCGTCATGCGCCGGGCGAGATACGCCGGGTCGCAGCCGCCGTCGAGCATGCGCGCCAGCCAGTACAGCGCGGCGTCGGGATTGGAACTGCGTACGCATTTGTGCAGCGCCGAGATCTGGTCGTAGAACTGCTCGCCGCCCTTGTCGAAGCGGCGGGTACGGTCGGCCAGCACCTGCTCCAGCGTGCCGGACGTGACCTCGCCGCCCTCGCCCGCCAGCTCGGCGGCGATCTCCAGCAGTGTCAACGCGCGGCGCACGTCGCCGTCGGCAGCGACCGCGATCAGCCGCAGCAGATCGTCGGCGATGCGCAGGCCGCGGCCACCGAGGCCGCGCTCGCCATCGGCCAGCGCGCGTTGCAGCGCCTCGGTGATGTCCTCGGGCGATACCGCCTCCATCACGTGCACGCGGCAGCGCGAGAGCAGCGCGGAATTCAGCTCGAACGAGGGGTTCTCGGTGGTGGCGCCGACGAACACGATCGTGCCGCGCTCGATATGCGGCAGGAAGGCATCCTGCTGGGTCTTGTTGAAGCGGTGCACCTCGTCGACGAACAGCACCGTGCGGCGCCCGCCGTCGAAGCGGTGCGCGGCCTCGGCCAGCACCTGGCGCACCTCGGGCAGGCCCGAGAGCACCGCGGAGATCGCCTTGAACTCGGCATCGGCGTAGTGCGCCAGCAGCAGCGCCAGCGTGGTCTTGCCGCAGCCCGGCGGCCCCCACAGCACCATCGAATGCACCTTGCCCGCCTCGACCGCGGTGCGCAGCGCGGTGCCTTCGGCGAGCAGGCGGCGCTGGCCGACCATCTCGTCCAGCGTGGCCGGGCGCATGCGCTCGGCCAGCGGACGCATGGCGCTGCGGTCGACCTGCAACAGGTCGCCGGTGTCGGCGCGGGATGGGCGGGATCTGGGCACGCGGGTAACCTGTGGGGATCAGCGGTGGCGCAACGGAGGACGCATGGGGATATTGCGGCATACGGTCGCGATCACAACCACGATGCAGCATCTGCGCCGGTTCGCCACCGCCCTTGCGCTGCTGGCGCTTTCGACATCGGCGGCCGCGGACTGGCGCAGGACGGCGGTGGACACGCTGGTCGAGGAAGCCGGCGAACACCGGCTGGTGGTCCTCGGCGAGATGCACGGCACCCGCGAAGTCCCGCTGCTGGCCGGCGATCTGGTCGAGCACTGGAGCGCAGCCGGGCCCGTGCTGCTGGCGCTCGAGATTCCCGCGGGCGAGCACCCCGCGCTGCGCGCCG
>JAFAFY010000375.1 GCA_023423235.1 Pseudomonadota bacterium | reverse complement strand
CCATCAAGCCGCTGGGCGATTTCACCGGGCGCCTCGCCCAGACCGTGCAGCCGGGCGACCGCGCGTTCGTCGAAGGCCCCTACGGCGAATTCGCCTGGCGCCCGGAATCCGCACGCGAAGGCGCGGTGTTCATCGCCGGCGGCGTCGGCATCACCCCGATCATGAGCATGCTGCGGACCGCGCGCACGCGCGGCACCGGCGCGGCGCCGCTGCTGCTGGTCTACGGCAGCCCGGACTGGGAGACGGTGCTGCTGCGCGAGGAGCTCGATGCGCTGGCCAGTGCACTGCCGCTGACCGTCGTGCACGTGCTGGAGCAGGGCCACGACGGCTGGGACGGCGAGACCGGGCAGATCGACGAAGCGCTGCTGGCGCGTCACCTGCCGGCCGGCATCGAGCGCATGTGCGCCTACCTGTGCGGCCCCGATGCGATGGCCGATGCGGTTGAGCCGGTGCTGCGCACACGTGGCGTGGCATCGGAGCGCCTGTATTCCGAACGCTTCGGGCTGGTCTGATGCCACGCATCCCTCGCCGACGGAGCGCAGCGCCATGATGCACCGGCACCTGCGCCGCGCCGGAATCATCGCGGGCGTCGTACTGGTCGCCATCGCGCTGGCGGCGGCCTGGCTTCGCTGACATCGCATCGACCCACTCCATTGCTCAATCGGCCGTTGCCCGCCTGCCACCGACGCGTAACCAGACCGAGCGCATCGACGCCGACGCCGGCATGCAACCCGGGCCGGACACACTGGCCCCGGACGTCCCGTAATTCCCCACAGGAGCTGACGATGAAGACCCGTACCCTCGGCCGCAACGGCCCCACCGTGTCCGCGATCGGGCTGGGCTGCATGGGCATGAGCGCGTTCTACGGCGGCCGCGGCAGCGACTCCGACGCGATCCAGGTCATCCACCACGCGCTCGATGCGGGCATCACCCTGCTCGACACCGCCGACATGTACGGCCCGCACACCAACGAGGCACTGGTGGGGCGCGCGATCGCCGGCCGCCGCGACGACGTGTTCCTGGCCACCAAGTTCGGCATCCGCCTGGACCCGGGCAACCCGCAGGCGCGCGGCGTCGATGGCCGCCCCGAGTACGTGGCCGCGGCCTGCGAGGGCAGCCTCAAGCGCCTGCAGGTCGAGACGATCGACCTCTACTACCAGCACCGGGTCGACCCGGCGGTGCCGATCGAGGACACCGTGGGCGCGATGGCGCGCCTGGTCGAGCAGGGCAAGGTGCGCCACATCGGCCTGTCGGAGGCCTCGGCCGCAACCCTGCGCCGGGCGCATGCGGTGCACCCGGTCACCGCGCTGCAGAGTGAATACTCGCTGTGGTCGCGCGAGCCCGAGACCGACGGCACCCTGGCCGCATGCCGCGAACTCGGGATCGGTTTCGTACCGTACTCGCCGCTCGGCCGCGGTTTCCTCACCGGCACCATCCGCACCGTCGAGGATTTCGATGCCGACGACTACCGCCGGCATTCGCCGCGCTTCCAGGGCGAGAACTTCGCCCGCAACCTGGCCCTGGTCAAACAGGTGCAGGCGATCGCGCAGGACTACCGCGTCACCCCGGGCCAGCTGGCGCTGGCGTGGGTGCTGGCGCAGGGCGAGGACCTAGTGCCGATTCCGGGTACCAAGCGCATCGCGTATCTGGACGAGAACATCGCCGCGCTCGACATCGACCTGACCGCCGACGACCTGGCGCGGATCGATGCGATCTTCCCGCCCGATGCCGCCGCCGGCGACCGCTATCCGGCGGCCAGCATGGGCAGCGTGGGCCGGTAGCGGGTCGCCAACCCGTCGCTCCAGGGCGTGGCCGCGTCCCGGCCCACGCCAGCCGGATCAGTGCGCGCTCACCTTGGACAACAGGTTCAGGACCGCGACCCCGCTGATGATCAGGCCGATGCCGACGAATGCCCACAGGTCGAGTTTCTGTCCGTGGAACACCCACGCGATGCCTGCGACCAGAACGATCCCCAGTCCCGCCCAGACCGCGTACGCAATGCCGACCGGGATCGACTTGAGGGCCAGAGACAGGAAGTAGAACGCCACGCCATATCCCGCGACAACGACGACCGACGGGACCAGCCGGGTGAATCCATGGCTGGACTTCAGCGCGGAAGTCGCAATGACCTCGCCGAGGATCGCAACCGCCAGGAACAGCCAGTTCTTCATCGTTCTTCTCCATGCCCAGGGCATTCCATGGTGGGCACTGCCGGAAGAAAAACACAGGCTTGCGCCAGCGGCCTGGTCGTGAGCACGCACACCGTGGCTTCCGGCCCAGGGCCGCACTGCCACGAAGGGCGGCGGCGGACGGCCGGCGCACTTCAGCGGCGCACGCGCGCCTTGAGCTCGCGCCGGTCGCGGCGGATCACCTCGCGCAGCGTCTGCTCGCGCCAGGCATCGGCGCTGGCCTGGCCGTCATCGGCCAGGCGACGTTCGTACTCGGGTTCGAGTTGGCTGCGGCGCAGTTCGACGATGCGGCGGTATTCGGTGCGCAGCGACGACACGCTGCCGATCGGCGTCTCGCGGCCGATGGGCTGCAGCCACGGCGCCTGTTTGCTGTCGCCGATGCCGGCAGCTGCATGCGTGTCGCACGTGTCTCGGCGATCGGGCTCGCTGCGCGCATCGCCGGCGCCCGCCTGCGCGATCCCGGCCAGCGCAAGCGCCAGCACCGCGCTGACCGCCCGGACCCGTCGTCCCGCACAGACGGGCGGCGACATCAGCTTCCCGTTCATCGCAACCTCCCCCACCTCGGTGGCAGGACAACGCTAGCACCGCAAGATGAAACAAGTGCGAAGGTGCGACTGCCGTGCGCGGCGCCGCCGGCGGGCTGCTTGACGCAACGCGGGCCGGACCGGTCGCGCGCTCAACCGGCGCCGGGACGCGCCTCGATGCCCAGCGCATGCGCGACTAGGCGCACCGCCTCGTCGTCGTCGCGCGCGGCGAACCAGCCGGCCAGCGTGGCATCGCCGGTCTCGCGCGTCCACAGGGTGTAGCCGTCGACGCGCAACTGGTCGTAGGCCAGTTCGAGCAGCGCATGCGGGGACGCGCTATCCAGGAACTCGGCATCGGTCGGGTCCTCGACGCCCCAGTCAAGATCCAGGTTGTAGCGCGCGGCCAGTTCGTTGAGCGCATCGATCAGCGTGCCCGGATCGTCCTCGCCGACGTGGAAACCGGATTTCCAGTCGATCGCCTGCTGCAGCGCGGGCAGCAGATGGTCCTCGTCGGCGCCGGCCATCGCCTCCTGCCAGTCGCGCAGCTGCTGCGCGGCCGCGTCCTCATCGCCGGGATTGATCAGCAACAACAACTGCCAGACCAGCACCTCGACCGTCGCATCGTCGTCGAGATCGATGTCGCGGGCATCGCCGGCGGCGAAGTTGTCGTCGGGATCGAAATCGGTATCGGGCAGGGGCATCGGCATCGCCGCATCGGTGGGAGGCGCGTAGTGTGACGCGAATTCCGGGGTCCAACATGGAGGACGTCTGTGGGCACGCCAGCGCTCGCCCGTCATTCCTGCGAATACGCAAGCCCGGAACCCCGGCGCATCCCGCGCCCTGCCCTCGATCGGCGGGAAGTCTACGGACGCGCTGACCTGCATCCGTTCGGAGCCCGCGCCATTTGCGCAGTGCCTGATGCTTCACCGTTCGTAGCCGAAGCATGCCCAGGTTGCGGCGGCCAAACGGGCACGAACCTGCCGGGCCACTCCGGACTGCACGGCTAGCTGCGCGGCGCGGCCTTCTTCGCGACCTGCTTGGCGGCAGGCTTCTTCGAGACCACCCGCTTCGCCGCACCCTTGGCGCTGGTCTTGCCCGCAGCACTTGCGTTGCCAGCAGACTTCTTCGCAGCAGACTTCTTCACCGCGGTCTTCTTCACCGCTCTCTTCTTTGCGCCCGGCGTCTTCACCACCGCCTGTTTCGCCGCGCGCTTCGCACCGGGGCGCGCATCGGCATGCGAAGGCGGCAGCCGCGAGCGCTTGCGGCCCTGCAGCTCGACGATGCGGTTCTG
>JAFAFY010000042.1 GCA_023423235.1 Pseudomonadota bacterium | reverse complement strand
TGCTGCTGCTGGCGTCCCGGCGCACGCCCGACGCGGTGCGCCTTGCCCTGCACGCGCGCGCTGCCGCGCATCCGGGACTGGCCTGGACCGGCGCGGCCGACGGCCCAAATCCCTATGCCGGCACGCTGGCCTGGGCCGATCGCATCGTCTGCTCGCCCGATTCGGTGAACATGCTCTCCGAGGCCTGCGCCACGCATGCGCCGGTGTGGGTGTCGGACCCCGCCACGGTGACCGGGCGCCCGCGGCGCTTCGTCGATGCACTGCGCGCCCGCGGCCGCATCGCGGTGCTGGGTGATGCGGCCAGGCCGGGCCGTTGCACGCCACTGCGGGAAACCGCGCGCGTCGCCGCCGAGATCCGCGCGCGGCTGTCGCTGCCGCCGCGCGCAGCCTGAATCAATGCAGGCGCAGCAGGTCGGCGAAGTGGTCGATCACCGCGACCGCGCCGCAGCCGTGCAGGTCGAAGGTGCGTGGATAGCCATAGGACACCAGCACCAGCGGCGCGCCCGCGGCGATCGCGGCGCCGGCATCGGTGCCCGAATCGCCGACCATCAGGCATTGCGCGGCAGGCACGCCGAAATGCGCGGCCAGGTGCTGGATCTGCAGCGGGCTGGGCTTGCGCTCGGGCAGGGTGCCGGCGCCGACGATCGCCGAAAACCAGCGGTCGATGCCCAGCGCCTGCAGCAGCGGCGCCACGAAGCGCTCGGGCTTGTTGGTGCACACCGCCATGCGCACGCCGCGCGCCTGCAGCGCCTGCAGCGTCTCCGGCACGCCGGGATAGAGCTGCGGATGCAGCAGCAGGCAATCGGCGTAGTGGTGCATGAAGCGCGGCAGCAGCGCATCGGCATCCTGGGTGGACCCGGCATGCGCCAGTGCCGAGGCGATCAGCTCGCGCGCGCCATCGCCGATCCAGCTGCGCACCAGCGCCTCGCCGACACGCGCATGGCCCAGTTCCTCCAGCATGCGGTTAACCGCCTCGGTGATGTCCGACGCACTGTCGACCAGGGTGCCGTCGAGGTCGAACAGCACCACCGGCCAGGGAAAATCGGGAACGGGCGCAGCAGCCGCCATCGATGTGGCTCCGGTATCGGGGGCCGGCCATTGTGCGGCATCGCGTCGCGGCGCCCCAGCGATTGCAGGATGCGACGGCCGGTGCCGTCGCCGGCATCGCAACCCGCGAGGCCGCACGCCGGCACTGCGCAACGATGCGTTGGCGGCCGCGGCATTTCTCCCGGCCGCATCCGCGCCTATGCTGGCCGCCCACCGGATCAACCGGATCGCGACCGGAGCTGCTGCCCATGGCCGTCACCACCCGCACCACCACCGTCTCCAACGACGCCCCGCGCCTGCTGCGCACGCTGTGCAACCACTGGCGCCACAAGTTCGAGATCCGCCGCGACGACGACCGCCACGCCTTCATCCCCTTCGCCGGCGCGGACGCGGGCGCGGACTTCACCGTCGACGGCGACACGCTCGCCATCACCCTGACCCAGCCCGATGCCGCCGACAGCGCGCGCTACCAGCAGGTCATCGAAAACCACCTGCAGCGCTTCGCGCGCAACGAGACGCTGGCGTTCGACTGGCAGCCGGCAGCGCCGGCGTCCTGACTATTGCAGGGGCCGGTTGCGCAGACTTCGCGGAGATGGCGCTTTTGCGCGGCAGCGCCCCCATCCGCCCTTCGGGCACCTGTCCGGCCCGGCGCAGCGCGCCGGGCGTTCGGTCAACCTGCGCGGCAATGCCGCGCAAGCAGGCCGTCCTCCCCCCCGCATACGGGAAAAGGAACTGGGAGATCCTGCTGATCAGGAAATCAGAACCCCGCCTGCCCCTCCCCGCCAAACAACCCCGCCTGCACCGGCAGCTCGTCGCGATCGCGGAAACCGCCGATGCCCACGCCCACCAGCCGGTAACGGGTCGCGGCCGGCAGCTCGACCCGTTCGCACAGCGCAAGGGCGATGCGGGTGAGTTCCGCCTGCGACGACGGCGGCGCGTCCGGCGTGAAGCTGCGGGTAAGGATGCGGAACTGCGCGGTCTTGAGCTTGAGCACCACGGTACGGCCGATGCGCTCGGTCCTGCGCGTCGCCAGCCAGGTCTTCTCCGCCAGGCGCTCGATCATCGGCCCCAGTTCGGCCAGCGGCAGGTCGCGCTCGAAGGTGTCCTCCGAGGAGATCGACTGCACCGGCTGGTCGGGCTCGACCGGGCGCTCGTCGATGCCGCGGGCGCGCTGGTAAAGGCGCGCGCCGAAGGTGCCGAAACGCGCCTCCAGCGCCTCGCGCGTGATCCCCCGCAGATCGCCCACGGTGGCCACGCCCAACTCCAGCAGCTTCTTCTCCATCACCTTGCCCACGCCCGGGATCAGGCCGACCTTGAGCGGCGTGAGGAAAGTCTGGACCTGGGACGGCTTGACCACGAACAGGCCGTCGGGCTTGTTCCAGTCCGAGGCGATCTTGGCCAGGAACTTGTTGGGCGCAACCCCGGCCGAGGCCGTCAGCGCAGTCGCCTCACGGATCTGGCAGCGGATCGCCTCGGCGGTCGCGGTGGCGCTGGGCGAGGGAATCTTCGGATCGGTGACATCCAGATAGGCCTCGTCCAGCGACAGCGGCTGCACCAGGTCGGTGTGCTGCAGGAAGATCTCGCGTACCTGGCGCGAGACGGCCTTGTAGCGGGCGAAATCCGGCGGCACGAACACCGCGTCCGGGCACAGCCGCTCGGCGGTGACCGCGGGCATGGCCGAGCGCACGCCGAACGGCCGTGCCTCGTAGGAGGCCGCGCACACCACCGAGCGCGCGCCGCGCCAGGCCACGACCACCGGCCGGCCGCGCAGCGATGGGTCGTCGCGCTGCTCGACCGAGGCGTAGAAGGCGTCCATGTCGATGTGGAGGATCTTGCGCACCGGCGCCATTATCGGCGTTGCCGTCGCAGCGCAGGCGAACCGCCGGCAACGCCGTGCTCACGCGGCGTCGACCGCGCCTTGCACCGGCCGGCGCATGTTCAGGCGCCCGGTTTGCGGAG
>JAFAFY010000014.1 GCA_023423235.1 Pseudomonadota bacterium | reverse complement strand
TCGTGGAAGGGGATCTTCCCGGTCAGGCGGTCGGTCATCATGATCATCCGCGCGACCCAGAAGAAGATGATGTCGAAGCCGGTGACCAGCACGCTGGATGGCAGGAAATCATCGAAGCCGCGCTCGGCCATCGCCGCCGCGTCCGGCCAGCCCAGGGTGCTGAAGGGCCACAGCGCCGAGGAGAACCAGGTCTCCAGCACGTCGCTGTCCTGGGTCAGCGCCACGTCGGCAGCCAGGCCGCCGCGCAGGCGCGCATCGGCCTCGTCGCGACCGACGAAGATGTTGCCCGCGGCGTCGTACCAGGCCGGTATGCGGTGGCCCCACCAGAGCTGGCGGCTGATGGTCCAGTCCTGGATGTTCTCCATCCAGTGGCGGTAGGTGTTGATCCAGTTCGGCGGCACGAACTTCACCGCGCCCGGCTGTCCATCGACACCTTCGACAAGCTGCATGCCGCGACGGCCCATCTCGTCCATCGCCACGAACCACTGGTCGGTCAGCCAGGGTTCGATCACCTGGCCGCTGCGGTCGCCGCGCGGCACCTGCAGCTTGTGCGGCTTCTGCTCGACCAGCAGGCCGGCAGATTCGAGGTCGGCCAGCACCGCCTTGCGCGCGTCGAAACGGTCGAGGCCGCGGTAGGGCTCAGGCGCCGCGTCGTTGACCGCGGCGGCGGCGGTGAACAGGTTGATCAGCGGCAGGTTGTGGCGCTGGCCGACGGCGTAGTCGTTGAAGTCGTGCGCGGGCGTGACCTTGACCACGCCGGTGCCGAAGTCGCGTTCGACGTAGTCGTCGGCGATCACCGGGATCGTGCGGCCGGTGAGCGGCAGGCTGACCTGGCGACCGATCAGCGCGGCATAGCGGGCGTCATCGGGGTGCACCATCACCGCGGTGTCGCCGAGCATGGTTTCCGGGCGCGTGGTAGCCACGACCAGGTAGTCGCGGGTCTCGCGCAGGGTCTCGTTGCCGTCGGCGTCGACCTCGATGTGCTCGTAGCTGGCGCCATCGGCAAGCGGGTAGCGGATCGACCACAGGAAGCCGTCTTCCTCCTCGCTCACCACCTCCAGGTCCGACACCGCGGTGCCCAGCACCGGGTCCCAGTTGACCAGGCGCTTGCCGCGGTAGATCAGGCCCTGTTCGTGCAGGCGCACGAAGGCCTCGACCACCGCCTGCGAGGGGCCGTCGTCCATCGTGAACACCTTGCGCGACCAGTCGCCGGAAGCGCCCAGGCGGCGCATCTGCCGCTCGATGGTGTCGCCGGACTGCTGCTTCCACTCCCAGACCTTGGCGATGAAGCCCTCGCGCCCGAGCGAGTCGCGGGTGTCCTCCGAGCCTGCGGCCTTGAGGTTGCGGGTGACCACCATCTCGGTGGCGATGCCGGCATGGTCGCTGCCCATCTGCCACAGCGTGCGATGCCCCAGCATGCGGTGGTAGCGGATCAACGCGTCCTGCAGCGTGTGCTGGAACGCATGGCCCATGTGCAGGGTGCCGGTGACGTTGGGCGGCGGCAGCAGGATGCTGTAGGCCGGGCCGTCGCCCTGCGGCCGGAACACGCCGCTGGCCTCCCATTCGGCATAGAGGCGGGCTTCGAAGGTGCCGGGGTCGTAGCTGGGGGCGAGGGACATGGGTAAGGCCGTGATTCGTGATTGGTAATGCGTGATTGGAAAAAGCGGAGCGGTCCCAGGTCATCGAGAGGGTGCTCTTCCGAATCACCAATCACGAATCACCAATGACCGCCTCACATGTCGTACTTGTTCACTTCCAGACCGGCGGCCTGGTACTGTTTCCAGCGCCGGCGCAGCGGGTCGCGCGCCGACGGGTCGGCGGGCACCACCTCGAGCACGCGCTCGAAGCCGCCGTCCACCGCGGCGTCGCGCAGGTTGATCACCAGCGGCCGCATCGGCGTGTCGGCGCCGGGCGCGGCAATCAGCACCGGCGTCTCGGCCTCATCGTCATCCATGCCGGCGATCTGGTGCGGGATGTAGTCGTCCTCGCCCATGTCCCACAGCAGGTCGTCGATCGCCTCGGCCTCGGCGGCGTCGCGCGCCAGCACCAGCGTCCACAACTCGGCCGCGTAGGCCTTGCGCACCAGCTCGCAGACCAGCCGCAGCGGTTCCTCGCGGAAGCGCGGCTTGGCGATCAGATAGAAATCGGCGCGGGCGGGGAGCCGGGACCCGGGACTCGGGACTCGGGACTCGGCATTCACAGCGCTGAGCCCCGGCCGCAGATCGCTGGACCGGCCAGCAGAGCACCGGGATCGGCGGAAAAAGCCCGTGGCGATAGTCGCGTACACATGGCAGAGGCTTACCGGGGCCCGAGTCCCGAGTCCCGAGTCCCGGCCCGCTCCATGAGCCACTGCGACAGCAACCCGACCGGGCGGCCGGTGGCATAGGCCATCTTGCCACTGCCACTGGCGCTGCCGGCGATGTCCAGATGCGCCCAGCGCTGGCCCTCGGTGAAGCGCGAGAGGAAGCAACCGGCGGTGATCGCGCCGCCCCAGCGGCCGCCGATGTTGTAGACGTCGGCGAAGTTGGAGTCGAGCAGCGGCTGGTACTCGTCCCACAGCGGCAGGCGCCAGGCGCGGTCGAACACCTGCTCGCCGGCGGCCAGCAGCTCGTCGGCCAGGTCGTCGTGCTTGCTCATCAGGCCGGTGGCCTGGTTGCCCAGCGCGACCATGCAGGCGCCGGTCAGCGTGGCCACGTCGACCAGCGCCGCGGGCTGGAAGCGCTCGGCGTAGGTCAGCGCATCGCACAGGATCAGGCGGCCCTCGGCGTCGGTGTTGCCGACCTCGATGGTCTTGCCCGACATGCTGGTGATCACGTCCGACGGCCGGTAGCTGTTGCCGTCGATCGCGTTCTCCACCGCCGGCACCACGACATGCAGGTTGATCGGCAGGTCGAGGCCGACCGCGGACACGAACGTGCCCATCACCGTCGCCGCGCCGCACATGTCGAACTTCATTTCCTCGATGCCGCCCTGGGTCTTGAGGTTGACGCCACCGGTGTCGAAGGTGATGCCCTTGCCGACCAGCACGTAGGGCCTGGCGTCGCCGCCGTTGTTCCAGCTCAGCACGACCAGCTTGGGGCGGTTGGCCGAGCCGCGCGCGACCGCGAGCAGCGAGCCCATGCCCAATGCTTCCATCGCGGTCTCGTCGAGCACCTCGCACGAGGCCTTGTCGAAGCGCGCGGCGAAGGTCTGCGCCTGCTCGGCGAGGTAGGCCGGGTTGCAGATGTTGGGCGGCAGGTTGCCCAGCTCGCGCGCGAACTTGACCCCGGCGGCGATCGCCTTGCCCTGGGACAGGGCGGCGCTGTCGTCGCCGCAGACCAGCACCGAGGCCAGGCCGCTGGCCTCGCGCTTCTTGTTGTTCGCGCCCAGGGTCGCGGTGTAGCGGTAGGCGGCGTGGTCGGCGGCGACGACCGCCTGGCGGATCTTCCATGCGGCGTCGCGGCCGGGGACGTCGAGGCCGGGGAGGGTCAGCGCGACCGACTTCACGCTGCCGTCCTGCAGCGCCCGCACCGCATCGGCGACCGCCTTGAGGTAGGCCGAGACGCCGAACTTGGCGCGCTCGCCCAGGCCGATCGCCAGCACGCGCGGTGCGGTCACGCCGGGCAGGTCGAGCAGCAGGGTGGTCTTGCCGGGCTTGCCGGAGAGGTCGCCGCGCTGCGCCAGCGCCGCGAGCTTGCCGCCGCTGGCGGCGTCGAGCGCCTGCGCGGCGCCTTCGAGCGCGCCATCGGCAAACACGCCGACGACGACGCAATCGGTCGGCAGGGCGGTGGGCGGTTCGTGGTTCAGGGAGAATTCGAGGGTCATCAACCAGATTCCATGGGGTGATCGGTACACTTCACGGTCCAGTGCGCGGCGGGCGGTGAGCCGGCTGCCGCCGCAAGCGCGCCGTGTCGGCGCGGCTGGACGAACCCCCAAGTCTAAAGCAAAGCGCCCGATGCCGAAGCTCGACCGATATCTGTTCCGCGAACTCGCGCAGGCCACGTTCGCGGCGCTGGTCATCCTGATGATCGTCAGCCTGGGCGGCGTGTTCGCCGATGTGCTGGGCGATATCGCGCGCGGCCGGGTGCCGGCCGGGCTGATGCTGGCGCAACTGGGCCTGCAGGTCATCAACTACCTGCCGCTGATCCTGCCGCTGGGCCTGATGCTGGGCCTGATGCTGGCGTTCGGGCGGCTGTACCGCGATTCGGAGATGCCGGTGCTCACCGCCACCGGCGTCGGCCCGCGCCGCCTGCTGCGGCCGTTGCTGCTGGTGGTCGGGCCGATGGTGGCGGTGATCGGCCTGTGTTCGCTGTGGGCTGGTCCGTGGGCGCGCGACTATTCGCGGAAGATGATCGAGGTCGGCCAGCGCAGCCTGCTGGTCGCCGGGCTGGAGCCGGGGCGGTTCGTCGAATTCCCCGGTGGCGGTGGCGTGGTCTACGTCAACGCGATGTCCGAGGACGGCAGCCGGCTGGGCCGTGTGTTCGTCTACCGCGAGCATGAGGGCCGCATGGACATCACCACCGCGCTCGGCGGTGAACTGAGCATCGAAGGCACCGAGCGTTTCCTTCGGCTCGACGACGGCTTCCGGGTTGAGGGGCCGATGGATGAGGGCCTGGATTTCCGCCTGATGCGCTACGCCAGCAATGAACTGCGCCTGCCCTCGGCCGACGGCAGCGCACGCAGCGACGACCCGGAGACGATGAGCACGCTGGCGCTGATGGGCGACGCCCGTCCGGAAGCGCGCGCGCAGTTGCACTTCCGCCTGGCGCCGCCGCTGCTGGCGCTGGCATTCGCCCTGCTGGCGGTGCCGCTGGCGCGCAGCCCGCCGCGGCAGGCGCGCTACGGCCGGATGATGCTGGGCTTCCTCGCCTACGTGCTGGGCATGAACCTCATGCTGCTCGGCACCGACTGGGTGGCCGATGGCCGCATTCCGGTGGTGCTGGGGTTGTGGTGGCTGGTGCTGCCGCTGCTGGCGGTGGGCGCGTGGCTGTATTTCACCGACGGCAGGGTCGCCGCGCCGGCATGGAGGCGCGCACGATGAGCCAGCCGATCGTCCGGATCCACGATCTTTATGTCGCCCGCGTGGTGCTGGTGACGGTGCTGGCCGCATGGGTGGTCCTGGTCGGCCTGGATGCGCTGATGGCCGGCGTCAACGAGATCAGCGCGGTCGGGCAGGGGGACTACACCTACATGTCGGCGATCGCCTACATCCTGCAGACGCTGCCGCGGCGCGCCTACACGATGTTCCCGACGGCTGCGGTCATCGGCTCGCTGATGGGCCTGGGCCAGCTGGCAGCGACGTCCGAGCTTGTGGCGATGCGCGCGCTTGGGCTTTCGCGCACCCGGATCAGCGCCTCGGTCGCTTTGCCGCTGCTGCTGTTGACCGTGCTGATGATGGTCAACGGCGAGACCCTGGGGCCGATGGCCCAGCGCAATGCGGACACGATGAAATCGGCCGCGCGCTCCAGCAACATGGTCGTGGGGCATTACTCGGGCCTGTGGGCGCGCGAGGGCGACACGTTCCTCTATGCCCAGGGCGGCCAGGAGCGGCCCGGCGGCGGCCCCGGCGCGATCGAGCTGCAGGACGTGCGCCTGTTCGAGTTTGCCGACGATGGCCGCCTTGAATCGGTGGCACATGCCGGAACCGCCGTGCACGGCACCGATGGCTGGCTGCTGCGCGACGTCAAGCGCACCTGGTTCGAGCCGCGCGCGGTCACCCGCACCGAGGCGCTGGAGGAACACTGGGCCTCGCAGCTCGACGCCTCCACCCTGGCGGCCAGTGCCAGCAACCTGTGGCGGCCGCGCTACATGTCCGGCAGCGAGCTGCGTGCCGGGATCGACTACCGGCACCGCAACCAGCTCGATGCGACCGAGTTCGAGGAACACTACTGGGGCCGCTGGTTCTATCCACTGAACGTGCTGGCGCTGTGCCTGGCGGCGATCCCGTTCGCGTTCGGCTCGCTGCGCAGCGGCAATGCCAGCCGCCGCCTGTTCATCGGCATCGTGTTCGCGCTGGGCTTCTGGCTGGCGCAGACCCAGATCGTCAAGCTGGCCGCGGTCTACCACATCGACTACCGGCTGGCATATCTGGTGCCGCCGGTGGCGATGCTGCTGATCTCCTGGGCACTGTTCCGGCGACGGCCTGCCTAGGAAATCTCCGAACGTCGGCACGTGCCCGTCCTTCCCGGCGGTCTTCAACAGCAGCTTGGCGGCTGAAGCCGGAACCCAGAGGCTTTCAAGCCATTGAAGGCATAGGCGTCCGAATGACCGGACAGATGTCCGTTCAAGGCCCCGCTTTCCCGGCAATGACGACGCGGGCAGACCTTCCCCCGCTGTCGGTCCACTGCGGGGCCTCTTGCTCCGGCAGGCACCGTCTCGCGGGTCAACTGTCGTCTGCACCAGGGCGCGGGATCCGCACCAGGCGCGTGGCACTGGCACGGTCGTGCCAGGTCAGGCGGTCGCGATCGATCCAGGCCCACCAGAACCCCAGTCCGCCGCACAGCAGCGACAGCGTACCCACCGCATAGCGCAGCCACAGCGCGGCGACGCCTGGCTGCCCGCCATCGGCCGCGCGCACGCGGATGCGCCAGGGCCGCATGCCCAGCGTCTGCCCGCCATGGCGCCAGCTGGTCACCGCATAGCCACCGGCCAGCAGCCAGCAGCACAGCCACAGCGCGAACTGCAGCGGGCTCCAGGGCGGGATGTTCTCGTGGGTATCGTGGCCGCCCAGCAGCGTGTAGCCGACGGTGAACAGCAGCGAGGCCACCAGCCACAGCGCCAGGGCCGGCCACAGGTCGTAGAGCAGCGCCAGCAGCCGCCGGCCGACCAGGGCGGGCGCGGGCGCGGGCTTCGGCTCGGACGACGATGCGGGCATCGCGACAGCATAACGGCTGCCGCGCTGGGCTAAGCTGGCTGGCGATGTCCACCACCACGCCTGCCGAGCGCCGCATGCTGGCGCAGTCCCTGCCGCCGCTGCGCGATGACGACCGCGCGGTGATCGAAGGTTTCCTCGACGCCTTCTGGGCCGAGGCCGGCAGTGCCCAGCAGACCATCGACGCCTACCGGCGCGATCTCGAAGGCCTGGCGCGCTGGCGCGAGGGCCGCGATGGCGGCATCGTCAATGCCGATCGCGCCGGCCTGTTCGATTACCTGGCCTGGCGCACGCGCCATGGCTGGACGGCGCGCAGCAACGCCCGCCTGCTGTCGGCCCTGCGCGCGTTCTTCGGCTACCGCCTGCGCATCCATGCGCGCAGCGACGATCCGACCGCATTGCTGGAACCGCCCAGGCTGCCGCGGTCGGTACCCAAGGCGCTGGGCGAGTCGGAAATCGACGCCCTGCTGGCTGCGCCCGATGTCGCCACCCCCGAAGGCCTGCGCGACCGCACGATGCTGGAACTGATGTACGCCTGCGGCCTGCGCGTGAGCGAACTCACCGGACTGCCGGCCAACGAGGTCAACCTGCGCCAAGGCGTGTTGCGCGTCACCGGCAAGGGCAGCAAGGAGCGGCTGGTGCCGATGGGCGACGAGGCCCAGCACTGGGTCGCCCGTTACCTGCACGAGGCGCGGCCGGTGCTTGCCGCGGGACGCAGCGTGCCCACGTTGTTCGTCGGCCCGCGCCAGCAACCGCCGAGCCGCCAGCAGTTCTGGGTGCTGGTGAAGCGGCATGCCGCGGCGGCCGGCATCGACCCGGCCCGGATCAGCCCCCACGGCCTGCGCCACAGCTTCGCCACCCACCTGCTCAACCACGGCGCCGACCTGCGCGCGCTGCAGATGCTGATGGGCCACAGCTCGCTGTCGACCACCCAGATCTACACCCTGGTCGCCCGCGAACAGCTCAAACGCCTACACACCACCCACCATCCGAGGGGGTGAGGC
>JAFAFY010000001.1 GCA_023423235.1 Pseudomonadota bacterium | reverse complement strand
CGACCACCTGGGTGGCCTTGCCCGACTGCAGCGGGAACACGCCGACCGACATGCCCGACAGCCAGTCGACGTCGAAGATCTCGATCGTGCGCAGGTAGTTGTCCAGCTCGCTGCGGCTGCCGGAAATCGTGATGACGTTGCGGGCGTTGTCGGCGCCGACGATCGCGTTGGGGCGCGCGTAGGGTTCCAGCACCTTCTCCATCTCGGTCGCGGAGATGTAGCGCAGCGGCACCGTGCGCACCTCGAACCCGCGCGCCGCCCCGGTACTGCCGGTGCGCGGGGCCACGGTGCCGGTCGCCAGCGCGGTGTCGGCCGGAACGATGTTGTAGCGGCCGTCGCTGTAGATCATGCGGGCGTTGTTCCAGCCCAGCACCATCTCCAGCAGGCTCAGCGCCTGCGCCGGGCTGACCGGCCTGGGCGTGGCCAGGGTCACCGTGCCCTGCACCTCGGGGGCGATGACGTAGTTCTGGCCCAGCATGTCGCCGAGGATCGCCTTGGCGACCGCATGCACCGACTCTCCCTCGAAATTGAACGAGGCCTGGCCGGTGGTGCCGCCGAGGTTCGGCGCCGGCGCGCTGGCGGCGCCGCGGTTGATGACCTGGCCGGTGCCGCGGCGGATCTGCGGCTGCGGGCGGGCGTCGTCATCGATCAGCGATTCGACCCGGGCGCCGCCAGAAGCGGCGTCCGCGGCGGCGGCGCCGGCCGCTGCGGCCGCGGGGTCGCCGCTGCGCTGCATGCGGGGGGTGGGCACCGACCCGCAGCCCGCGATCAGGACGGTGCAGGTTGCGAAGGCGATCGCACGGAGGTGGCGGGCTGGCGTCATCGAATCGGTCATCGCTGGGAGTCTAGTCGTCATTGGGTGGCGCAAGGGCGGCCGCGCTCATGGCTGCGACTGCTGCTGCCGCAGGCGGGCACGCCGCTCCTCGATGCGCTTGCGGATCGCCTCGACCTGCGCATGCGACGGTCCATCGGACTGCGCGGTCTCGGCCGTAACGCCACCCGTGGCGTCGGCGGGCGTGCGCTGCGGCGCCTGCGCAGGTGCCTGTGCGCGGGCGGCCGGGGGCGGCGCGGAACGGGTGGCGGCATTGCCCGGCGATTCGGCGCCTTCCGCCGCTGCACGCGACGCGCTGCGCCCCCCCGCGGGCGAACTGGCCTGGACCCGCTCGCCGGCACCGGCCTGCGGCGCCGTCATCGGGGTCGGCGGCTGGCCGCCGGTACCGTCGTAGACCCGAAGTTCCAGCGTCGTCGGACCTTCCGGGCCGTTGAACACGGCGCTGCGCCCATCGACCGAACCCAGCACCCAACTGCTGGCCGCGGGCGGTGCCTCGCCGACCTTCAGCCGCACCGACTCGCCGCCCTCGCGCGGCTGCAGGATCGCCATGCTGAAACCGGGGCTGCTCAGCACGCTGGTCAGCACGTAATCGAAACCGTTGTCGTCGCCCTCGCCCTGGTCCTGCGGGTCGATGAAGAACGGATGCGGCCGGCGGTCGCTGGTGAACAGCGGGCGCCTGCCGATGTCGGCGAAATCCGACAGGGGCGGCGGCGCGGCGGCGTCCCCGGGCCCCGCCCAGCTCACCGCCGGCAACGGCTCGGCGTCCGCATCCAGGCGCTCGATGCGCCCGCCCAGCCCGGCCAGCGAGAGGCCCCAGACCAGCAGCGCCCAGCCGGCAACCGCCGCCAGCAGCCAGGTGCGCGCGTTGCCGCCATCAATCCGCATCGGCCGCTCCTGCGCCCGCCCGCGCCGCCGGCGCAGCGCCGCGCGCACTGGCGGTGGCGGGCCTGGCCGGCGCCAGCACGTAACCGTAGAGGTCGAAGCTCACGTCGACGCCGCCGCTGTTGCTGCCCGGCGTCTGGGTGTGGCGCTGCGAGAGGATATTGAGGTTGTCGACGAACAACCGCGGAGTGCCGGTCTCCAGCGAGTACAGCACCGCCGCCAGCTCCGGGTTGCCGCAGCGCAGCCGCACCTGCACGGTCGCGCGCGGATAGCGTTCGTTGCGCGGCCCACTGAGCGGCGAGCGGTTGCTGATCGCGCAGCTGCGGTTGCCCGGACTGGCCTCGGCGACCGCGGTCTCCAGCCGCTGCACCAGCGCCGCGGTGGCCAGCTCCACGCTGGCCTGCGGCATGAAACCGGGGATCTCGGCCATCTGCGCGCGCGCCTGTTCCAGCTGCTCGCGCACCTGCGGCGCCTGCGCCAGCTCGCGGCGGATGCGCACGTCACGCTGCTGCAGGTCGGCGATCTCGCCGCCAAGCTGGCGCATCGGCACGGTCCAGCTGCCATGCAGCAGGAGCAGGTAGACCAGCACCAGCGCGCCGGCCAGCACCGCCAGTGCCAGCCAGCGGTCGCGCGCCGGCACCGCGCCGCCGAGGGCAGCAGCGCCTGGGGCAACGGCGCGCACGGGGGCGGTGGCGGGCACAGTCGAATTACCGGGCATCGGCTGCACGCGCAGGGTCCTGGGGTGACGCGGAAGCGCCGGGGGCCGCGGCCAGGCGCGCGGTCAGGGTGAAGCGGTCGGCGCGGGTGCGCGGGTCGTTCTGCAGCGCGCCCGCGAGCGCCGGCGCCTGCCACAGCGCCGACCCTTCGAGATAACCGACCAGCGCCGAGGCCTCGGTGCTCAGGCCGATCAGCAGGATGCGGTCGCCCTCGATCGCCACCTTCTCCAGGTACGTTGTGTCCGGCAGGCGGCGGCTGAGTTCGTCGAGCACCGCCACCATGGTCGGCCGCGCCGCGCGTTGCTGGTCGAGGAAGCGCATGCCCTCGGCCAGGTCGGCGAGCTGCTGGCGCTGCTGCGAGGCGCCGCGCGCGCGCGCGGCCTCGGTAGCGACCTCGGCGTCGAAGGCCGCAGCGGCGTCGGCGCGGTTGCTGCGGATCTGCCACAGCGCCAGTGCCACGAACAGCAGCGCGACCGCCGCCAGCAGCCACTGGTAGCGCCGCTGCGGGTCGCCGCGGCGCTGGCGCCCGGCAGCGTCGATCAGGTTGACGCCCAGCGGCGTGCGGCTGCCATCGGCGTGGTCGACGGCCAGGTCGATGCCGGCCAGGGTGCCGCCCAGCGGGCCGAGCGCGGCCATGGCGGCGTCGATCGCATCGCGTGGCACCACCACCAGCTCGACGTCGAGACTGCCGTCGCCGCGCCGGCCCAGGACGCGATGGCCATAGCGCACGTCATCGGCGGCGAACGGGGTCTGGCGGTCGATCTCGAAACGCAGGATGTCCTGCAGGCGTTCGCCGGCGGCCTCGGGCAGGGTCAATGTGCGCCGCAGGCCGACGCGCGCGGGCAGCAGCAGCCAGCGCGGTGTCTCGGCCAGGCGCCGCTGCAACAGGGGCGACAGGGCATCGCCCGCGGTTTCGCGCAACGGCGCCAGCGGCACCGTCGCCAGCAGTTGCTGCGATTCGTCGTCGTGCAGGACCAGCACCAGCTCGTCGCCGCGCACGTCCAGCAGCAGGCGCCGGCCGGCCAGCCCGAACAGCTCGCGCACGCGCCGCGGCAGCCAGGACGCAAGCGCGGTCCCCCACCACGCCAGGAAATTGCGGATGCGCGCGAGCAACCGACCGCTGGGTAGCCACTGCCGGCGCCCCGTGGCCTCGTCGCCGGGCGATGCGGAAACTGCGGACATCATCGTGCTGACGCTCCCTCCTCCCAGCGAAGAACCTGGTATGCGGTGCCGGGGATCGCACCGCCGCCGGTCCGGACGACGGCGCGCAGCACGGAGATACGACCATCCCCGAGCCGCGCGCGGCTGTCGATACTATACGTTCCACTGCCGGCGCCAGGCATCGCGGCGGCCGCCAGCGCCGCGCCGGTCGCCGCGCGCGCGGTGAGGATCGGGTCGGCGTCCACGCCCATCGCCTGCAGCACCTGCACGGACGCGAACTGCGGATCGGGCACCGGCATGCGCGAGTGCACGGTGACATGCGCGGCCAGCGCCTCGTACAGCGACGGGGTCATGCCCAGCACCTGTTCGAGTTCGGCGATGCTCTCGAACGGCGCGTCCTTGGCGCCGTAGGGCCGGCCGGCGGCCGCGTAGTCGGCATCCTCGGCGCCCCCGACCAGCTGCACCAGCGCATCCTCGTCGCGCCAGTCCAGGATCGCGCCGGCCACCGCATCGGCCTCGGCCGGCTCGGCGCCGACGCCGCGCAGCAGCGCCGCCAGCAGCAGCGCATCGGCCACGTTGAGATCGACCTTGCCGCGCTCGTCGACGATGCGCACCTCGACCTCGGCACCGTGGAAGCGCCAGGGATACGCCCGGCCATCGGGATGCCAGCGGGCGAAGTCGTCGTCGAGCTCGATCCGGGTCATCGCGTACTCCAGGCCGGCGCGCGCGGCCTGGTCGGCCACGAGGCCACGCGAGAGCAGGCGCCCCTGCTGGTTCTCGACACGCGCGGCCACCGCGAAGGTGCCGACCAGGGTCGCCAGCAACACGATCAGCCACAGCACCAGCAGCAGCGCCGCGCCGCGCATCCGGGTCCTGGGCGTCATGGCGCGATCTCCCCATCCGGCAGTTGGCCCGGCAGCTCGCCGGTGCCCTGCGGCAGGGTGATCACCATCGCCGGCCAGTTGCCCGCACCGTCGCTGGCGATGTCGATGGCGACCTGCAGCGGCAGCGATGCCGATGGCCCCCACTGGTCCTGCCAGTCGCCGAGGCTGCCGTCGGCGGCGAAGCCGCGATAGCGCAGGCGCAGCTCGGACAGGTCATCGACGAGCGGCTCGGGCGGACGCGGCTCCGGCGCCTCGATGGTCTCGCCGGCCAGCACCAGATGGAAGGCGACCGACAGGCGCGTGCCGGCATCGTCGACCGCGATGTCGTGCAGGTGCGGGCCGCCCTGGCCGAGATAGTTCGGCAGGTCGGCGACGAAACGGATGCGCTGCGGCTCGCCGATGAAGCGCACCGGCTCGCCGTTGGCCGGGTCGAACTGGAACCCGACCGGCGTGGCCGAGGCGATGCGCCGGCGCAGGAAACCCTCGACCGCGCGCATGCGCTCGCTGCGTCCGGCCACCGCCTCGCCGCGCTGCACCGTCGCGGTGGCGGCGCGCAGGGTGGTCAACGCCAGCGCCAGGCCGGCGGCCAGCAGCACCGTGGCCAGCAGCACCTCGATCAGGGTGAAGCCGCGCGGGCGGCGGTTCATGGCAATGCCCCCGCGCCGGCATCGGCGGTGCGCAGCCGCAGCGTCTGCAACTGCAGACGCTCGCGCGGCCCGCCCTCGCCCCATTCGATGGCAAGCGCGACGTCCAGCAGTTGCGGCGCGAACGGATCGACCGGCTGCAGCGGCGCGAACGCGCTGCCCGCCAGCGGATCCGCATCCATGGGGGCATCGACATACGGCGCGATGTCCAGGGTCCAGCGATAGCGCCCGTCCTCGAAGCTGCCGTCCTGCCGGCCCGCTTCCAGCGGCACTTCGATGCCCAACTCGTCGAGCAGCGACTGCGCGTGCAGGGCGGCGCGCCCGGAATCGGCCGACCAGCGCACCTGGCGGGTGCCGTTGGACAGGATGCCAAGCAATAGCATCAGCGCCAGGCCCAGCACGGCGAAGGCGACGATGACCTCGATCAGGGTGTAGCCGCGCATCGCGCGCGCCGGCGGCGATGCAGGCCTGGCGCGCAGGGATGGATGGCGATGCCTGCCTGCCGTCGCCTGGCATCGGCCACCACGCGGGCCGGTGTCGCTGGCAGGCAGGGCGGGCGGCATGCAACGCATGCTCATGGCGCCGCCTCGGCGCGCGCCAGCCGCACTTCGCCGGTCAGCCAGGCCACGTCGATCTGCCAGGCCGCGGTGCGGTAGCCGATGCGGATGCGGCCGCCGGTCGCGGCGCCGTCGGCGAAGAACTGCACCGCGCCCTCGTTGGCGCTGGGCTGGACCTCGCGCGCGCCGGTGAATTCGATTTCCAGCTGGTCGGGGATGGTGCCGTGGCGCCCATTGGGCGCCTGCCAGATACGCGCCTGCGGATCGATGACGAAACGTTGCGGCGCGCCACTGGCGATCGCCTGGGTGCGGGTGTAGCGCAACTGCGCGGCCAGTTCCTTGGCGGTGGACTGCAGCGCCAGCCGGTCGAAGCCACCGCTGATCGCCGCAGCCGCCAGCATGCTGGCCACCGCGATCAGGCCGACGACCAGCAGCACCTCCAGCAGCGAGAAGCCGCGCGGTCGACGGACAGGGCGGCGACCCGCGGGCATCGCTTACTCGTAGCGGATGTCGGCGTTGACGCTGTCGCCGCCGGCCTTGCGGTCCGCGCCGAGACTGACGATCTCGAACGGCTGGCTGTCGCCCGGCGCGCGGTACTCGTAGGGCGTGTTCCAGGGGTCCTTGAGCTCGGCGTCCTTGGCGTAGGGCCCGAGCCAGCCGCCGGCATCGCCGGGCTGGGTCACCAGGTCGCCCAGTGCGTTGGGCAGGCGCCCGGTGTCCATCTCGAACTGGTGCACCTTCTCGGCCAGGGTCTGCACCTGCGCCTTGGCCAGGTTGACGCGGGCGCGGTCGCCGCCGCCGAGGATGCGGGTCGCGGCGAAGGCCACGATGCCGCCGATCAACACGACGACCAGGATGATCTCGATCAGGCTGAAGCCCGACTGCGCCTGGGCACGGGCAACGCCGCGCCGGTTGCGGGAAAACTGCATCGAAGAACGCTCCATTGAAGGGGGCTGCCGCATTGTATGTCGCCTCTGTAAAGGAACCGGCGTGTCAGCCGATGACGCTGGTCAGGTCGTAGATCGGCACCAGTACCGCCAGGATCACCACCATCACCACCAGCGCCAGCAGCATCGTGATCGCCGGCACAAGCGCGGCGAGCAGGCGGTCGAGGGATTGCCCGGTCTGCTGCTCGAAGGTGTCGGCGGTCTTGAGCAGCATCGCATCGAGCGCGCCCGACTCCTCGCCGACCTGGATCATCTGGATCGCCAGCCGCGGGAAGCGCTTGCCGCGGCCGAGCGCGGTCGACAGCGCGACGCCGTTCTTGACCTCGGTCGCCGCGGCATCCACGTCTTCGGCCAGCGCCAGGTTGCCCAGCACGTTGCGGCCGATGCCCAGCGCGCCGATCAGCGGCACGCCGTTGCGCAGCAGCGTGCCAAGGGTCCGTGCCAGGCGCGCGGTCTCGATGCGCGCCACCAGCGGGCCGGCGAAGCGTTGCCGCAGCAGCCAGGCATCGAAACGCGCGCGGAACTTCGCATCGCGCAGCTTCAGCCAGAACGCGTAGAACGCCAGCACCGGCACCACCAGCAGCAGGATCCACCAGTCGCGGACGAAGCCGCCGATGCCGAGGACGATCTTCGTGAACACCGGCAGCTCGGCATCCAGGCTGTCGTACATCGCCGCGAACTGCGGCACCACGTAGCCCAGCAGGAACAGCAGCGAGGCGCCGACCATGACGATGAGGATCGCCGGGTAGATCAGCGCATTGACCACGCGGCCGCGCAGCGCACGCGCGCGCTCCAGGTAATCGGCCAGCCGCTGCAACGTGTCCTCGAGGCTGCCCCCGGCCTCGCCCGCGCGCACCATGTTGATGTACAGCCGCGAGAACGTGCCGTGCTGGCGTTCGAGCGCGGTCGACAGCGGGCTGCCGCCGCGCACCGCATCGCGGATCTCGGTGATGGTGCGCTTGGCCTCGGGTTCTTCCGGCAGGTCGAGCAGGATGGTCAGCGCCCGGTCCAGCGGCTGCCCGGCATTGAGCAGGGTCGCCAGCTGCTGGGTGAACTGCACCAGGCGCTGGCCCGAGAACGGCCGCGGCTTGAACAGCGCCCGCCAGTCCTCGACCCCGCGCGCCTCGCTGGCCAGCCGGGTCTCGACCGGCAGATGCCCCTGCTCCTGCAGGCGCAGCGCGACCTCGGCCTCCGACGCCGCCTCCATCGTCCCGCCCAGCGTCTCGCCGCGGCTGTTGAGGGCCTTGTAGCGGTAGAGGGTCATGGGGCGATCGGTTGGATCGACGCGGACGAAAGGCGC
>JAFAFY010000380.1 GCA_023423235.1 Pseudomonadota bacterium | reverse complement strand
ACTGCAATCCCGGCGACGGCTATGGCTCGCTGACGGTGCAGCAGATCCTCGAGGACTACATCCTGCCGCTGGGCATTCCCGCCTATCGCGGCGCGATGATCGGCCACATCCGCGAGCAGTTCATCGTACCGGTGGGTGGCCGTGTGGAACTGGACGCCGACGCCGGCACGTTCCGCATGCTCGAGCCGGTGTTCGCGGCTTGAGCCCGGCGCGAGGGCGCGCCGCGCGGCGGCGTCAGCCTGCCGCCAGCACCACCCGGTCGCGACCTTCGCGCTTGGCGCGGTACATCGCGGCGTCGGCGCGCGCGAGCATCTGTGCGTAGTCGGGGTGGCCGTCGTACATGGCCACCCCGATGCTGGCGGTGGCGCGCAGCGGCGTGCCATCGGCCAGGTGCAGCACGGCGTCGGCGATCAGCCCGCGCAGCTTCCCGGCGATCGCCATGGCCTGGGTGTCGGAAACCGAGGCCAGCACCATGAGCATTTCCTCGCCGCCCAGCCGGAACAGGTAGTCGCTGCCGCGCAGCGCCTGCGACAGCAGCGAGGCCACCAGTTGCAGCATCTGGTCGCCGACCGCATGGCCGTGGACGTCGTTGAACTGCTTGAAATGGTCCAGGTCGATCATCGCCAGCGCGAACGTGGTGCCGGTGCGGTTCGCCAGTTCGATCTCGCGCCGCAGCACCGTCGGCAGGAAGCGGCGGTTGAGCAGGTTGGTGAGCGCGTCGTGGCCGGCGTCGAGCTCGTGGATGCGGTCGAAGATCTGCCCCAGCAGCTTGCCCAGGCTGGCGGTGCGCGTGCGGATGCCGGCCAGGGCGGCGGTGCGCCCGGCATCGCCGGCGCCGGGCTGGTCCAGTTCGGCCAGCAGCACGTCGATCTCCGCGATCAGCGCGCCCACGCGCCGGGTGTCGGCGCTCTCGCCCATGCTCGGCAGCGCCTTGTGCACGAACCACAGCCCGAACTCGGATGTCGCCAGCGGCTGGTGCCGGCCGCCCGTGGCATGCCCGGCCAGGGCGTAGAGCAGGGTGTTCTCCCAGTCGAGCAGCAACGCACGCTGGCGCTCGCGCTCGATGCTGGCGTTGTCGATCAGCGAGTACAGGCGGAACGCGGTATCGCGTTGCGAGGACTGCGCGTGCGCCTGGTCGTAGGCCAGGGTCATCGCCTCCAGCGCGGTGTCCATGGCGCTGCAGATCGCGGAGATCGTGGAGATGGCGATGTCCGGTGCCGGCGACCGCGCCGCGGCGAGCGCCAGCAATCCGCGGCGCAGCGTCCCCATGCCACGGATCACCAGGTCCATGGGGATGCCGATGCGGGCATGGATGTCGCCGATATGGCGCTGCATCGCCAGCAGGCGCTCGGCCGAGCCGGCGTCGACGTCCAGCAGTGCCTGGATCCAGCGCACCAGCGCGGGCTTGAGGTGGTCCTGGACCTTGCGGTTGGACAGGTAGGCCGAGGCGCGCGGATCGCCCAGCAGCTGCGCGTAGAATGCGTCGGCCAGCGGCTGCAGCGGTTGCCGCGCAAGGTCGGCCAGGCAACTGCGGGTGCCCGCATCCATGGCATCCAGCGTGGATTGCCAGTGCGCCAGCGGCGTGGCCGCAGCGTCGATGGGAGAGGACGAGGAGGGCATGGGGGCGTGACGGGATCGGGGGAGTGCGCCCACCCGCAGGACGCGATTTCCACGCATGCGGCCGGGCACGGGAGGCGCTGGCGTGGCAGGAATTCTAGCAGCGCTGGCCCGGCGGCCTGCGTGAGGGCTCCGGGCCTGCGGCACTATCCTGGAATGCTGTGCGGTATGGGGACATCGATGTGCCGGTCACGGTTCCGGCGCCGGACAACACGCAACCGGGAGAACGGGATGGCATTGCCCAAATCGAATCCATCGCGGGCGGCTGCATCCGCGATGCTGCTGGTGGGCGTGGTGATTGCGGCAGCCGTCGTACCTGCCCCGCTGGCGAACGCCGCCGGGTTCGTGATGCCGGGAACGACGTACTCGGCCCGCTTCCCCGCCGAGCCGGCCTGCGATGTACGCGTCGTATCGGCGGATCTTCGCGCACTGGACCAGCACGTATGCGCGCTGTACGACAACAAGCTGGGTGGCGGATACGCACTCGAGGTATTTCCCTTGCCCGTGGATGGGCGTGTGCTGGCGCCGGGGTTGCTGTTGCGGGCGATGGTGCACGGCGCCGCGTCGGCGACGCGCAGCAAGGTCATCCGTGAAATCGACACCCGGGTGGACGGGTTTCCGGCGCTGCAGGCCGACCTGCTGGATCGCGAGCGTGGCGTGCTTGCCAGGCTCGTTTACGTGCTCGAGCACGACAGGGTGATCGGTGTGACGGTCGATGGCGGTTCGCGCATCCATGACGCAGACGCGTCGGATGCGTTCCTGAAGTCGTTGAGGCTCCTGCCCGTCAGGCCCGAGGACGATTGATCGCGATGCGCGGCCGTTCCGCGGCTGCATGATGCCGCAGTGCAGGTCGCGCGCGCCGCGGGCCCTATCCTGTGTCCCGACACTGCCGCCCGCCGAGCTTCAATGACAGCCCCGCCCCGCGACCCCTATCCCGATGCGCTGCGCGCAGGCGCGCTGCTGTTGGTGGTGTTCGGCCACTGGATGGCGACATTGCCGCGGGTGGCCGACGGCGCGGTGGTGGACACCGATCACCTGCTGGCGGTGTGGCCACCGGCCGGGGTTCTGACCTGGCTGGTGCAGGTGGTGCCGCTGTTCGTGTTCGTGTCGGCTGCGGTCAGTGCCGATGGCGTCGCGCGCCGGCTGCGGGCCGGCGGGCAGGCGCACTGGTGGGCCGGCCGCGCGCTGGGGTTGGCGCGGCCGACGGTGACCTATCTCGCGGTGCTGGTCGCACTGGCGATGGGAACGCTGTGGACCGGCGGGCCGTTGCTTGGGGTGTTCAACCAGTCGCTGACCATCCACCTGTGGTTCCTGTTGATGCTGCTGACGGTGCAACTGCTGCTGCCGTGGTGCCTGCGGCTGGATGCGCGCTTCGGGCTGGCGGCGGTGGCTGGTTTCGTCGTGGTGGCGGCGGCGCTGGACCTGGTGCGTGCCGGCGCCGCATCGCCCGGGGCGCTGCGCTGGCTGGGGCGGTCGGTGACCGCGCAACCTGCCGGCGTCGCCTGGCTCAACATGCTGGTGGTCTGGCTGATTCCGCAGCAACTGGGCATCGCCTGGAAGCGCGGGCGCTTCCGCGGCACCGGCGCGGGACTCGGCTTGCTGCTGCTGGGCGCGGCATGGCTGGCGCTGGCGATGGCCAGTGGCTATCCGGTGGCGATGGTCGGCGTGACCCTGGCCGGCAACAACATGCTGCCGCCGACGCTGGCCCTGCTTGGCGTGGTGTGGCTGCAGGTGGGTGCGGCGCTCGCATTCGAGCCGTTGGCGCGGCGCGCGCTGGCCGGCCATTCACCGGCGCGGGCGATCGCGGTGCTGGGCGCGCTCGGCATGCCGCTGTACCTGTGGCACAAGCTGGCGGAACTGCCGGCGGCATGGCTCGGCCTGCGCCTGGGCCTGCCGATCGATGCCGGCCTGCCGGGCGAATCCGGCTTCTGGCTGGGCCGCGCCTGCTGGATCGCGCTGTGCCTGGCGATGGTGGCGCCGGTCATCGCGCTGGTGGTGCGCTTCGAGCTGCGGCGCGCGCGCGACGTGCCCGGCGCCGACCGGCTGCCGCGCATCGTTGCCGGCGCCGCGGCCCTGTATGCGGGACTGGCGGTGGCGCTGGTGCTCGGCGTGTGGCCGGGTGCGCCGGTCGGGCTGGCCTGCGTGGCGCTGGCGTCCTGGCTGTTGCGGCGGCCGAAGGCGGCGATCGTCTGAGCGCATCGCGCCGGCGCGGGGCTGCGATGCGGCGCCTGCCTGCAGTCGTCAGTGTGCGGTCACAGGCGCGTCGTCGCAGGCGCGGCGGCGTCAGCGCGCGGGCACGAGCGTCGCGTCCGCCAGCACCGCGGCCCAGCGGTCGACCTCGGCCTGGGGCGTGTCGGCGTCGAGTTCCAGTTCCGCGGTATGCACCAGCGTCGTGCCTTCGCGCATCAGGCACAGCAGGCGCGTCCCGCCGGTCTGCCCGGCGTTGATTTCGAACAGCACCCAGCCGGGGCCGCGCTTGCGGATCTCCAGCGCTGCGTCCGGCTGGTAGGCGGCAGCGAGCGCGTGCACTTGCCGCGGATACGTATCGACCGTGAGCGGCATGCTGGCGCGCTCATGGGCGGACACCGTGATTTCGTCGAACGGGACATCGGCACCGACCGGGGGCGCGTAGGTCCAGAGGTGCGCCTCGTCGTCATCGCGGTAGGTGGCCGTCCACCCGTCCGGCAGCGCCGGCACCAGATGTTCGAGCCCGTCGCCCGTCGCCTTCACCGGTTGGGCGATTGCCATCGGCGACGCGAGGGCGATCGCGGCCAGGACCAGCAGGCGGATGCCGGCTGCGCGCAGGCTGCGGGCGACGCTGCGGGATGGCGGTGCGGTGAATGTGTGCATCGGTGTCCCTACCGGCGCCGCGGACTGCGGCGCAATCACGCTAACCGGTTCGCGCCCCGGATTGAAGTGGCGCGGGATCTGCGTAGGCAATACTGCCCGCATACGTCAGCGGCGCGTCGCCAGCACTCCGTCAAGTGCAAGCTGCGCCTGGAAGCCGGCCTTCTGCAGCCGCGCCTGTACTTCCCGCGGCACGTCGCGGCCACTGGTCAGGCGGTTCGGGCTTCCGGTGTAGTGGAACAGCGCGCCGCCGCGGCGCAGTACGCGCGCCAGCTGGTCGTAGAACGCCTGCGAATACAGTTCCCCGGCAATGCCGAAGCGCGGCGGGTCGTGCAGCACCACGTCGACCGCGGCATCGGCGATGCCGGCGATGGCCTGCGAGATGTCGGCGTGCGTCAGCTGCAGGCGACCGCCGTTGGCCGGTGCGTCGGGATCGGGCGACCAGGGATTGCAGGTGCGCAGCCACAGCACATCGGCGTTCTTCTCGAAGGAATGGATGTGCGCGGCGCCGGCTTCCAGGCAGCACGCGGCGAAGTAGCCCAGGCCGCCGCAGGTATCGAGCACCACCTTGCCGCGCGGCTGCACCAGCGCCACCTTGCGGCGCGCATCCTCGAGGGGCGAGCGCTGCGCGGTGGGCAGCATCTTGATCCCGTCGATCTCGAACGTCGGCGCGCCCCAGTCGGTGGGCACCAGCTTGATCAGCCCGCCACCGAAGCGCGACAGCGGCGCGAAGGCCTCGCCATCCCAGTGGTAGATCGTGCGTGGCCGCAGCTTGCCCGGATAGGGATAGTCGCGACCGCCCCAGTGCCAGCTGTCGGCGCCCAGTCGCACGCTGGTGACGCTGCGGCCAAGGTCGAAGGTGCCCGACCAATCGCCCGCACCGGCCTTGCGCGCCGCAAGCAGGGCCTCGGCGATGGGTTGGGTCAGCAGGGGGCCGGTGTCGGGATGCATCGCGGGTGGATTGTCGTCGATCGCGGCCGAAGCCGCCGGCGCTCACTGCAGCCGGAAATCCACCGGCACCAGGGCCAGGCCGACAGGCGGCTGCGCGGGTCCGCCGCCGCGATGGAAGCGCCAGTTGACGGCGGCCCGCAACGCGGCGTCGTCGAGCAGTGCGTCGCCGCTGCTGGCATGGACCAGCATGCCGGCTGGCCGGCCGTTGCCGTCCACCAGGACCGCCAGCACGACCCGGCCCTCGATGCCGCGGCGGACCGCCTGCGCCGGATAGCTGGGCGGGTGCATGTGTCTGGAGGACACGTCGATGGTGGCGTCGTCGGCCGTCGCCTTGGCCGGCGCCGTGCATTCGCGGTTGCCGTGCGTGGCGGGCGCCCGCAGCTGCAGCGTGAACCCTTGCAGCGTTGCGTCGGACTGGTCGATCTGCTGGATCTCGCCGGGTGTCGCCGCCGCATCGCAGTTCGCCGCGGCAATCGCGGCAAGCGCCTGTTGCTGGGCATCGGCAATGGCGTACTGCGGCGCGCGGCCGACGATGCGGCAGCCTGCCGCATCCTGCGAGACCTCCAGCGACTGCATGCGTGCGTCCTTGAGCACGTCGAGGGCCGGCAGCAGGCGGCAGCCTGGCTGACGGTCAGCATGTTGCGGCGTGGTGCTGCAGCCGGCGAGCAGCAGCAGGGCGAGGCAGAGCGCGATGCGAGACATGCGGGTCCCTGTCGATGGATGCCCGGTGGGCGGCGCGACAGCCTACGCGCAGCGCGGCGCCGAGGGAAAGACGTGGCGCGGGGACGGCCACGCCGGCATCAAGCCGGCGCTGCTGGCGGCATCTGCCGCTAGAATCGCGCGGTCGCCGCCATTCCGGCGGCGCATCATGCAAGGGGAATGCAATGCAGTCACAGGCTTGGGGAAGGGGCGCGGTCCTGGCGTTGGCACTGGCGGTCGCGGGCGGCGCATCGGCCGATGACCGGCAGAAACGCGAAGTGGCGTCGCAGGATGGCTCCTACACCGGCGAGATCATCGGCACTCCGGCGGAGGGCAGCAAGTTCGCCCGGCTGGAGATCGGCATGAGCATGCAGGACGTGCAGGAGATCATGGACGGCACGCCGGACCGCTTCCACACCTACGAGTCGGGCAAGCGCTGGATTCCGTTCTACTTCGGCAACGACGCCACGCGCATGCAGGTGCTGTTCCGCGGCGAGGGCTGCCTGATCTTCACCGGCGGCAATGTCTGGGGCGGCGCCGGCGGCGACCTGATCCAGATCGACGTCGATCCATCCGGCGACTGCTACCAGCCGTAAGCCGGGACGCGGCCGTGCGTTGAAGTCCTGCGCACGGCCGCGCTGCTAGGGTGGTCCGTCCATCCAGCACGAGGGCCCGGTGATGACCCAGCGCGCGATGCACCCGACTGCGCCGATCCGGCACGCCACACCTGCCGACACCTCGGTCGCCGTCGACGCCTTCATGGCGACGCTCGACCATCCCCATGCCGATGCCGTGCAGCGCCTGCGCGCGCTGGTGCTCGGCATCGACCCCACGGTCGCCGAAGGCATCAAGTGGAACGCGCCGAGCTGGCGCACCCACGAATACTTCGCCACCACCCAGCTGCGCGCCAAGGCCGGCATCGGCCTGGTCCTGCACCTGGGCGCCAAGGCCCGCGCCTTGCCAGCGGGCGGCATCGCGATCGACGACCCCGACCGCCTGCTGGCCTGGCCCGGCAGGGACCGCGCCGTGGCGACGTTCGCCGATGCCGCGGCGCTGGATGCACGCGCCGCGGCGCTGCAGGCGGTGTTGCGGCAATGGCTGGCCTACGTGTGATCAGCGGCGCATCGCGGCGCGCTACTGCATGCGCGGCCCGGCCAGTCCTGCCAGCTTGTCCGGGTTGCGCATGATGAACAGGTCCTCGACCCGGCCCTCGGCATCCCAGGCGAACACCAGCGTGGCGGTCACCGTGCCGCCATCGCGCAACACGAAGCCCGGCTGGCCGTTGAGCGTGGCCTCGACCAGCGTGTGCGGCGACCACCAGACGTGCAGCCCGGCCTCGATGAATCGGCGCACCTCGGCCAGGCCCTGCATCACCCGCCGCGCCGCGACCACCTTGCCGCCGCCGTCGGCCGACAGCCGCACGTCCGCGGACAGCAATCCGGCAAGCCGGGTGGTCGAGCCGGTCGCGATCGCGTGGCGGAAGGCATCGAGCAGCTGCTGCTGGCGCGCCTTCGGCGGCGCATGGCGCACGCGCGCGTTGGCGACATGGCCACGGGCGCGCGAGACCAGCTGGCGGCACGCGGTTTCCTGCAACGCCAGCGTGGCCGCGACTTCGGCATAGGGACGGTCGAAGATCTCGTGCAGCAGGTAGGCCGCGCGCTCGCGGGGCGTGAGCCGCTGCAGCGCGAGCAGGAACGCGGTGGTCAGCGAGGCCGCCAGCGCGGTCGCCTGCGCCGGGTCGTCGTCGGCATCGGTCGGTACCGGTTCCGGCAGCCAGGTGCCGATGTAGTCGACGCGCGCGCGGTCGGCGGCCTGCAGCAGGTCCAGGCAGCGCCGGGTGCAGACGGTGGTCAGCCAGGCCTCGGCGTTGTCGATGCCCGCGCTGTCGCTGGCCTGCCAGCGCAGGAAGGTGTCCTGCACCGCATCCTCGGCATCGGCGCGCGAACCGAGCAGGCGGTAGGCCAGGCCGAGCAGCATCGGCCGCGCGGCCTGGAAACGGGCAGTGGCATCGGGCATGGCGCTGCGCGGGCTCAGTGGTCGGCCACCATGATGCGGTTCCACAGGTTGATCATCGCGATGTCGGCGGTCAACGCCGCGATCTCCGGATCGCCGAAGTGCAGGCGCAGGCGCGTGCGCAGCGGTGCCAGGTCGGTGTCGCCGTCGAGCCGGGTCAGGGCTTCGGTCCACGCCAGCGCGGCCTTCTCCGCGCTGCTGAAGACCTCGACGTGGCGCCAGACCACCAGCTGGTCCAGCCGCGCCTGCTGCTCGCCATCCTCGCGCGCCTCGCGCAGGTGCATGTTCACGCAGTAGCTGCACTGGTTGAGCTGCGAGGCGCGCAGGTGTACCAGATGGTGCAGGCGGCGGTCGCCGGCCGCGGCGGCAACGGTTTTCTGGGCACCGGCCAGTGCCTGGGTGACGGCCGGCAGGCGCTGGTGGACCTGGATGGCGGCGGCGGAGCGGGGCATGGCGGGCTTCCTTCACTGTGGGGATGCCGGTCCGACGATCCAGCGTCCGGTTTCGTGACACGCGCCCGCGCGTGCCCGGCCACCGCGCCCCGGCCGGCTTGAAATCGGCCGCAAGGCGCGCATATCGACGGCAATCCTGCCGGCCTGGCGCATTGCCGCCCTGCCCGGTGGCGGCCCGTGCCGCCGCCCGGGCACCGTCCGCCACCACCCCTTACAAACCAAACCGCACCGGAAGCACCCCGATGACCGCAACCGCCACCCCCGAAACCCGCAAGTTCGAAGCCGAAGTCGCCCAGGTCCTGCACCTGGTCACCCACTCGCTGTACTCGCACAAGGAGATCTTCCTGCGCGAGCTGATCTCCAACGCCTCGGATGCCTGCGACAAGCTGCGCTTCGAGTCGATCGCCGATCCGGCGCTGCTGGCCGATGGCAGCGACCTGCACATCGACGTCTCGGCCGACAAGGACGCGCGTACCATCACCATCCACGACAGCGGCATCGGCATGTCGCGCGAGGAGGTGGTCGCCAACATCGGCACCATCGCCAGTTCCGGCACCCGCCGCTTCCTGGAGGCGATGAGCGGCGAGCAGAAGGCCGACGCGCGGCTGATCGGCCAGTTCAGCGTGGGCTTCTACTCGGCCTTCGTCGTCGCCGACCGGGTGACGGTGCTGACCCGCCGCGCCGATGCGCCGGCCGCCGCAGGCGTGAAGTGGGAAAGCGACGGCCGCGGCGAATACCTGCTGGAGACGGTCGAGCTGCCCGAGCGCGGCACCACGGTGATCCTGCACCTCAAGCCCGACGAGGACGAGTTCCTGGCCGAGTGGAAGCTGCGCTCGCTGATCACCAAGTATTCCGACCACGTCGCCTTCCCGATCCGCATGCACAAGACCGCGGACGAGACCGATGCCGACAAGGCCGAGGAAGCCGCGCCGGCGGCGCCCGAGTGGGAAGCGGTCAACGACGCCTCCGCGCTGTGGACCCGGCCGAAATCGGAGATCAGCGACGCCGAGTACCAGGGCTTCTACAAGTCGCTGGGCCATGATTTCAACGACGCCGCGGCCTGGACCCACAACCGGGTCGAGGGCAGCCAGAGCTTCACCACCCTGCTGTACCTGCCCGAGAAGCCGCCGTTCGACCTGATGATGGGCGGACGCGACGAACGCAAGGGGCTCAAGCTCTACATCAAGCGCGTGTTCGTGATGGATGCGGCCGAGGAACTGCTGCCCAACTACCTGCGCTTCGTGCGCGGCGTGGTGGATGCCGACGACCTGCCGCTCAATGTCAGCCGCGAGTTGCTGCAGCACAACCGCCAGCTCGACCGCATCAAGGGCGCCTGCGTCAAGCGCGTGCTCGACCTGATCGAGAAGCTGGCCAAGGACGAGCCGGAGAAGTTCGCCGGGTTCTACAAGGCCTTCGGCAACACCCTCAAGGAGGGCATCGGCGAGGACCCGGGCAATCGCGAGCGCATCGCCAAGCTGCTGCGCTTCGCTTCCACCAAGGGCGAGGGCGCTGCGCAGACCGTCTCGCTGGACGACTACATCGGCCGCATGGCCGTGGGCCAGGACACGATCTGGTACATCACCGCCGACAGCTTTGCGGCGGCCAACGGCAGCCCGCAGCTCGAGGCGTTCCGCGCCAAGGACATCGAGGTGCTGCTGATGTACGACCGCATCGACGAGTGGATGCTCGGCAGCCTGCACACGTATGAAGGCAAGTCGCTGAAGAACGTCGCCAAGGGCGAGCTGCCGCTCGACGCCGCCGACCAGGCCAGGCAGGAGGAAGCGGCCAAGGCCGCGGCGCCGCTGGTCACCCGGCTCAAGGACCTGCTGGGCGAGCGCGTGGCCGACGTGCGCGTGTCCGCGCGCCTGACCGATTCGCCCTCGTGCCTGGCCCTGAGCGACTACGAACTGGCCCCGCACCTGGCGCGCCTGCTGCGCGAGGCCGGCCAGGAGGTGCCCGACAGCAAGCCGACGCTGGAGATCAACCCCGCGCATCCGCTGCTGCAGCGCCTGGAGGCGGAAACCGACGAGGTGCGCGCGCTGGATCTCGCCAGCCTGTTGCTGGAACAGGCCGAGATCGCCGCCGGCGCCCCGCTGGCCGATCCTGCCGCGTTCGTGCAGCGCGTGAACCGCGTGCTGTTGAGCTGAGTGCGGTTGAGCTGAGCGATGCCGGGCTGAGCCCCGCTGGGCTGCGCGTTGCCGGGCCGGCCGCGATCGGGTTGGCCGCAGCGACTGTCCCGGGCGGATTCCGCTCCGCCCGGGGCAGTGCGAATTGACGAAGCCGCAGCGGCGCGGGATGCTCGCCGCTCGCATGTCGCAGTGCCGCCGCGGACACGTCCGCAGCCCGGCGCAACACCGGCATCCCGCACAGGAGCAGTGGACCAGGCCATGTCGAACCGTGAGCGCGCGATGATCCGCCGGTGTCCGCCGCATGTGATGGGCCGGAGGGCGCCGCGGTGATCGACAGCCGCGCGATTCCCGGCAAGGCGGCGCCCGGTGCGGTCTGGGTGGACCTGTGCAAGCCCGACGCCGACGACCTGGCCCAGGCCTCGCAGCGGGTCGGGTTCGAGATTCCCGGCAAGGCCAGCATCAGCGAGATCGAGTTCACCAGCCGCGTGCGCCGCGTCGGCGATACGCTGTTCCTCAACCTGCCGCGCTACCAGGAAGGGGGCGGCGGCGTCGCGCCGCTGGGCTTCGCGATCTCCCCGCATGCGCTGGTGACCCAGCGCGAGCTGCCGCTGACCTCGCTCGAAACCATCGCTAGCGACCTCGACCGGCGCGGCTGCGACGGCCCGGTCGACCTGTTCCTGCGCATCGTCGAACACATCGTCGACCGCATTGCCGACCGCCTCGAGGCGCTGGAGGCGCAGGTCACCGAAACCACGCGCCACGTGTTCGACGACCGCCGCCGCGCCCGCGGCGAGCTCAACCGCGCGCTGCTGCATGTCGGCGGCCTGGGACGCCGGCTGGGCGCGATGCACAACAACCTGCTGGGCCTGCTGCGGATCGTGAACTTCCTCGACGAGGCCACGCCGCCGTGGTTCGGCGACGACGGCGCGCAGCGGCTGAAGCTGATCCACAAGGACCTGGCCTCGCTTGGCGAGTTCGAGCAGCAGCTCGGCGACCGCGTCGAGTTCCTGCTCGACGGCACCCTCGGGCTGATCAACGTCGACCAGAACGACGTGATGAAGGTCATGGCGGTCGCCTCGGTGGTCGGCATTCCGCCGACCGTGCTGGTCGGGATCTGGGGCATGAACTTCGCCTTCATGCCCGAGTTGCCGTGGCGGCCGGGCTATTTCGTGGCGCTGGCGGTGATCGGCCTGAGCATCGCGGTGCCGCTGCTGTGGTTCCGGCGCAAGGGCTGGGTGTAGCGCACGGGCGGCGGCGTCCGGTCGTTTCCATCGCATCACGCGCGCCGCGCAGCATGTCGGTTACGCAGCAGGTCTTTCCAACAGCACGTCTTTCAAACAGCACGTCTTTCAAACAGCACGTCTTTTCAACAGCATGTCCATCCGCAGGAGACTCCCGCATGGCGACCAAGAAGACGATCGAACGCGCGCAGCGCGACAAGCGCGAGGGCAAGTCGGCCAGTACCCAGGCCGGCGAATTCGTGAAGGCCGAGATCGACGCGATCAAGGCCGGCCGCACCGGTGCGAAATCGGTCAAGCAGGCGATCGCGATCGGCCTGTCGGAGGCGCGCCGCGCCGGCGTCGACCTGCCGCCGCCGAAGCAGGCATCGGCGGCGGTCAAGGCCAAGGCCAAGCGTGACCTGGAGATCGGCGAGGCAGGCGCCGCGCACCCGGTCTCGCCCACGCGCGCCAGGGCCGCCGCCAAGGCGCGCAAGCGCGAGGGCGGCGCTGCGATCACCGAGGACGCGCTCTCGCGCCAGGCCAAGCAGGCGGCGGCGAAACGCAGCCCGGCGGAGCGCTCGGCCGCCGCGAAGAAGGCAGCCAAGACCAAGGGACCGGCCGAACGCTCGGCGGCCGCGAAGAAGGCGGCGCGCACCCGCGCGGCGAAATCGACGAAACCGGACTGATGCGCTCGCGGTGCGCGTGATTGCGTTTCGTGCCGGGAGCGGCCCTGGCCGATACGGTCCGGCTGGCACTGCGCCGGCGTGTCAGTCCGGCATGCGCGCACCCAGCGCCTCGCGCACCGGCAGCGTCTGCGGCCAGCCGCCGGCCAGCGCGCGGTACAGCGACACCGCCCCGGTGGCGCTGCGGGTGCGGCCGTCGGCGAAGGCATCCTGGGCCTGCAGCCGCGTGCGCTCGGCATCCAGCACTTCGAGCAGGCTGGTGGCGCCGGCATCGAAACGCAGCCGTGCGAGGTCGGCGGCGCGCGCGCTGTCGCGCGCCGCCTGTTCCAGTTGCGCGTCCTCCTCGCGCACGCGGGCATAGCGCACCAGCGCGTTCTCGGTGTCCTCCAGCGCCAGCAGCACGCTCTGGCGGTAGCGCGCCAGTTCGCCCTCGGCGTCCGCCTCGCTGGCGGCAATCCGGGCGCGCACGCGGCCGATGTCGAGGAACGACCAGTCGATGCCGAGCGCGACGAAGCGGGTCTCGCTGTCGCGCCCGAACAGCGCGCCGCTGTCGACCGCCTGGCTGCCGAGCAGGCCGCCGAGGGTGAAGCGCGGGAACAGGTCGGCGGTGGCGATGCCGATGCGCGCGGTCGCCGCGTGCAGGCGCTGCTCGGCCGCGGCGACATCCGGGCGCCGCCGCAGCAGCGTGCCGGGCGTGCCGGGATCGATGCGCGCGGGCAATGCGGGCAGCGCACGCACCGGGGCAAGTTCGGCGCGCAGCGCATCGGGCGTGCGCCCGCCCAGCACCGCCAGCCGGTGCATGGTCATGGCGATGCGCGCCTGCAGCGCGGGAATGCGCGCCGCGGTGGTGGCGAGCTGGGCGCGGGCACGCGCGGTGTCGAAGTCGCTGTCCTGGCCGGCGGCTGCGCGCGCCTCGACCAGGCGCAGGGTGTCGCGCTGGTTGCCGGCGTTGTCCTGGGCCACGCGCAGGCGCTCCTGCAGGCCGCGCAGTTCCAGGTAGCCGGTCGCCACTTCGCCGACGATCGCCACCTGCGCCGCGCGCAGGTCGTCGGCGCTGGCGCTGGCCTCGGCGCGTCCGGCCTCGATGCCGCGCCGCAACCGACCGAACACGTCCAGCTCCCAACTCGCGCCGATCCCGGCGCTGAAGCTGTCGCCATCGCGATCCGCGCGTGCCGTGCCCGGCTGCTGGTCGGCACTGGCGCGCGCGCTGCGCGCCTCGCCGCTGGCGGTGAGCACCGGCAATGCATCCAGCCTCGACTCGCGCAGCAGCGCGCGGGCACGGTCGTAGCGCGCCAGGGCGATGCGCAGGTCGTGGTTCGCCGCCAGCGCGCCCTCGACCAGCGCATCGAGCTGCGGGTCGTCGAAGTGCCGCCAGAACGCGTCGTCGCCGATCGCCACCTGCGCTGGACCGATCGCCGCTGCGCCAGGCGCGCCGCCTTCGTGTGTTTCGCCGGCAAACGTATCGGGCAATGCCGTCGTCGGACGCACGTGGTCCGGGCCGACGGCGCAGGCGGACAGCAAGGCCGCCGCCAGCATCGTCGTCGTCAGCCGGGTCACCATGGCAGCGTCTTCCCCATGTGGCTGAAGGTGCCACTGGGGCCGGCCGCATCCAGCAACGCCGCCGCCACGCTGCCTCTGGCGCCGGCCGCGGCATCCAGTTCGCCATGCGCGTTCATGCCGGTCCTGACCGAGCCGGGATCGATCGCGTTGACCTTGACCGGGGTATCGCGCAGTTCGTAGGCCAGATGCACGGTCCAGGCGTTGAGCGCGCTCTTGGAGGCATCGTAGGCCGGCGGTTTGAAGTCGTAGATCGGCGAGGCGGGGTCGTTGTGCAGGGCCAGCGAGGCGAGGCTGCTCGACAGGTTGACGATGCGCGCGGCCGGCGCCGCGCGCAGCAGCGGCAGGAAGGCCTGGGTGACGGCGACCACGCCGAACAGGTTGGTATCGAACGTCTCGCGCCAGGTCTGCAGCGACTGCTGCGACGCCGGCTGCTCCAGGTCGTCGCGCAGGATGCCGGCGTTGTTGACCAGAATGTCGAGCTGGCCGTGGCGGCTCTCGACCGCCTCCACGGCAGCGGCAATGCTGGCTGCGTCGGTGACATCCAGTGCGATCGCCTCGACCGGCAGGCCTTCGGCCTGCAGCGTCAGCGCGGCCTCGACCGCGCGGCTGCGGTCGCGGCCGGCCAGCAGCGTGTGCACGCCGGCCCGGGCGAGCTGGCGCACGGTTTCCAGGCCGATGCCGCGGGTGGCGCCGGTGACCAGCGCAATGCGGGCGGGGGAGGTGGTCATGGGATTCTCCTTGGGGAAATGGTTGCCGGGGTGACGGCGGGCCGCGCGGCGCTCACGATTCCGCCACCGGTTGCGCGGCCGGTGCGCGGTGCGAGACCAGCGGCCGGTTGGCCAGCTTGCGCAGGGCGACATAGAACACCGGGGTCAGGAACAGCCCGAACAGGGTCACGCCGACCATGCCGGCGAACACCGTCACGCCGGTGGCCGCGCGCACTTCGCTGCCGGCGCCGGAGGACAGCAGCAGCGGCACCACGCCGGCGCAGAACGCGATGGAGGTCATGACGATCGGGCGCAGGCGCAGGCGGCAGGCTTCCAGCGCGGCCTCGACGATGCCGTGGCCCTGTTGTTCCAGCTCGCGGGCGAACTCGACGATCAGGATCGCGTTCTTGCAGGCCAGCCCCATCAGCACCACCAGGCCGACCTGCACGAACACGTTGTTGTCGCCGCCGCTGAGCCATACCCCGAACAGCGCCGAGAGGATCGTCATCGGCACGATCAGGATCACCGCCAGCGGCAGCGTCCAGCTCTCGTACAGCGCCGCCAGCACCAGGAACGCCAGCAGCACCGCCAGCGGGAACACGATCAGCGCGGCGTTGCCCTGGTTGGCCTGCTGGAAGCTCAGGTCGGTCCACTCGATCTGCATGCCCTGCGGCAGCGCCTGGTCGGCCAGCCGCCCGAGGGTCTGCATGGCCTGCGCCGAGGACAGCACCCGCGGATCGGATTCGCCGGCCAGGTCCGCGGCCGGATAGCCGTTGTAGCGCAGCACCGGGTCCGGCCCGTAGGTCTGGCGGATGTCGACCACCGTGCCGATGGGCACCATCTCGCCGCGGTCGTTGCGGGTGCGCAGGCTGGCGATGTCCTCGACGCTGTCGCGGAACCGCCCGTCGGCCTGGGCGATCACCTGCCAGGTGCGGCCGAACTGGTTGAAGTCGTTGACGTAGGCCGAGCCCAGATAGGTCTGCAGGGTGTCGAACAGTCCGGTCAGCGGTACGCCCTGGGCCTTGGCCTTGTCGCGGTCGACCACCGCGTCGAGCTGCGGCACGTTGGCCTGGTAGCTGCTGATCGGATAGCCCATGCCGGGGGTCTGCATGATCGCGCCGGACAGGCCGTTGACCGCCTCCTGCAGCGCGCCGTAGCCCAGCCCGCCACGGTCCTGCACGAACAGCTGGTAGCCCGAACCGTTGCCCAGGCCCAGGATCGGCGGCGGCATGAACGAGAACGCCATGCCTTCCTGCAGCGCGCCGATCTTCTGGTTGAGTTCGGCGTTGATCTCCTCGGCGCTGCGGCTGCGCGCGCCCATCGGTTCCAGCGGCAGGAACACGATGCCGGTGTTGGGCGAATTGGTGAACAGGATGTTGAGCCCGGGGAAGGCGATCGAGTGGGCGACGCCCTCGGTGTCCATCGCGATCTCGCTGACCTTGCGCAGCATCGCGTCGGTGCGTGCGATCGACGCGCCTTCGGGCAGCTTCACCCCGGCCATCAGGTACAGCTTGTCCTGCACCGGGATGAAGCCCGGCGGCACCAGCTTGAACATCGTGCCGGTGGCCAGCAGCAGGCCGGCATAGACCAGGAACACCAGGCCGCGGCGGCCGAGGATGCGGCCGATGGCGCCGTGGTAGCGCGTCGAGCTGCGGCCGAAGAAACGGTTGAACGGCCGGAACGCCCAGCCGAAGGCGCGGTCGATGCCGCGGGTGAGGCGGTCCTTGGGCGCGTCGTGCGGGCGCAGCAGCAGCGCTGCCAGCGCCGGCGAGAGGGTCAGCGAGTTCAGGCCGGAGATCGCCACCGAGATCGCGATGGCCACCGCGAACTGCTTGTAGAACGCGCCGGTCACGCCGTCGAGGAAGGCCATCGGCACGAACACCGCGCACAGCACCAGGGTGATGGCGATGATCGGCCCGGAGACCTCCTTCATCGCCAGGTGCGCCGCCTGCAGCGGTGGCGCGCCCAGCTCGATGTGGCGCTCGACGTTCTCCACCACCACGATCGCGTCGTCGACCACGATGCCGATCGCCAGCACCAGCCCGAACAGCGTCAGCGTGTTGATCGAGAAGCCCAGCAGGTGCAGCACCGCGAAAGTGCCGACGATCGACACCGGCACCGCCAGCAGCGGGATGATCGATGCGCGCCAGGTCTGCAGGAACAGGATCACCACCAGCACCACCAGCAGCACCGCCTCCAGCAGCGTGGTCACCACCGCCTTGATCGAGTCGCGCACGAAGATCGTGGTGTCGTAGACCGCCTGGTATTCCACACCCTCGGGGAAGCGCGCGGAGAGTTCATCCATCGTCGCGATGACCTCGTCGCGGATCTGCAGCGCGTTGGCGCCCGGCGCCTGGAAGATGCCGATGCCCACCGCTTCCTTGCCGTCGAGCTGCGAGCGCAGGGTGTAGTCGGCCGCGCCCAGTTCCAGCCGGGCAACGTCGGCCAGGCGCACGATGCTGCCGTCGTCGCCGCGCTTGATGACGATGTCGCCGAATTCCTCCAGCGTACGCAGCCGGCCCTGGGCGTTGATCAGGGTCAGGAAATCGCTGCTCGCGATCGGCTCGGCGCCCAGCTGGCCGGCGGAGACCTGCACGTTCTGCTCGCGCATCGCCGCCACCACGTCGCCTGCGGTCAGGTCCAGCGCGGCGATCCGGTCGGGGTCGAGCCAGGCGCGCATCGCGTAGTCGCCGCCGCCGAACACCTGGGCATCGCCCACGCCCTGGATGCGCGCCAGTGCGTCCTTGACGTGCAGGCGCGCGTAGTTGCGCAGGTACAGGGTGTCGTAGCGCCCGTCGGGCGCGGTCAGGTGCACCACCATCAGGAAGGTCGGCGACTGCTTCTGCACGGTCACGCCCTGGCGGCGCACGTCCTCGGGCAGCCGCGCCTGCGCCTGCGCCACGCGGTTCTGCACCTTGACCGCGGCGTCGTCCGGGTCGGTGCCGGGGCGGAAGGTCACGGTCATCTGCAGCACGCCGTCGGAGCCGGCGATCGAGCGCATGTACATCATGTCCTCGACGCCGTTGACCGCTTCCTCCAGCGGCGTGGCCACGGTCTCGGCGATCACCTGCGGATTGGCGCCGGGGTAGGCGGTGCGCACGACCACAGAGGGCGGCACCACTTCCGGGTACTCGCTGATCGGCAGCCCGGGAATGGCGATCAGGCCGCCAACGAAAATGATGATCGACAGCACCGCGGCGAAGATCGGCCGGTCGATGAAGAAGCGGGAAAAATCCACGGGGAACATCCTCGGTGGGCGGCGCGTGCCGCGCGGAAAGGAAATCAACGACGTCGAGCCCTGCTCCCGCCGGGAGAAGGTGGTTCGAAGCGGCGGATGCGGACGGGCTTGGCCGGCGCGACCGGCGGCCCGCCAACCCCTCTCCTAAAAGGGGCTCGAAAGATCAGCGCACCGCCACCGCCTCCAGCGGTTTGCCATCGCGCATCGCGACCGCCTGCGGCGTGACCGCCATACCCGGCGCGAACACCTTCTGCACGCCGCTGATGACGACGCGGTCGGTCTTCTCCAGCCCCGACTGCACCACGCGCAGGCCGTCGACCAGCCGGCCCAGCTGTACGTCGCGGCGTTGCGCGGTGTTGTCCGCGCCCAGCACGTAGACGTACTTGCGGTCCTGGTCGGTCAGCACTGCCTTGTCGTCGATCAGCAGCGCTTCGGCCGCGGGCGCGGCTTCCAGCTGCACACGCGCGAACATGCCCGGGGTGAACACGCGCTCGGGATTGGGCAGTACCGCGCGCGCGCGGACGGTGCCGGTCGAGGGGTCGATGCGGTTGTCGATGAAGTCCACCGTGCCCAGGTAGGGATAGCCGGCGTCGCCCGCCAGCCCCACGCGCACGGCGTTGTCGGTGGCGGCGCGGGTGCCGGCGCGTGCCAGCGCCTGGTAACGCTGGAACGCGCGCTCGTCGCTTTCGAAATACACATGCACCGGGTCCTGCGAGACCACGGTGGTCAGCGCCGTGGTGTCGGCCTGCGCCAGATTGCCGGCGGTGACCAGCGCGCGCCCGACGCGGCCAGCGACCGGCGCGCGCACCTCGGTGAATTGCAGCTCCAGGCGCGCCGCGGCGACCGCGGCCTCGGCGGCGCGCACGCCGGCCCCCGATTGCGCGGTCGCAGCGCGCCGGGTCTCGTATTCGTCGCGCGAGATCGCCTGGGCATCGACCAGCGCCTGCGCGCGCGCGTCCTGGGTGCGCGCCAGCTGCGCCTCGGCGCGGGCGCGGGCCAGGTTGGCCTCGGCCTGCTGCAGCG
>JAFAFY010000372.1 GCA_023423235.1 Pseudomonadota bacterium | reverse complement strand
GTTCATCAGCATGCGCAGCGGCGCCTCGGTCAGCCACGAGCGGCAACTGAGCGCGTTGCCACGCGCGGCGCGGATCGTGCGTGAGGGGGCGTGGCGCGAGGTGGGTACGGTCATGACGGGGCTTCCGGGAAAACGAATGCCGCAATTATCGCACCGGCGTCGCCGCGCCCTGGTGCGCTGCGGCGTGACGTCGCAGGGCCCGGGCTGGCGATACTCACCGCATGCACTTCGCCCGTCGCTTTCATGCTCTGCTGCTTGCAGCCGCCTGCCTCGCCACCGCTGGCGCGGCGGCAACCGGCACTTTGCCGGCGCTGCCGCAGGCGACCGCCGAGTCCGCCAAGTCAGCCGTATCTGCGCAGGCGCCGCCGCGGGTGCTGGTATTCACCGCGACCGCCGGCTTCCGCCATGACGCGATCCCGGCCGCGCTCGACACCCTGCGCACAGTGGCCGCAGACGCGGGCATTGCCGTCGAGGCGACCGAGCATGCCGCGGACTTCAACGATGCGCGCCTGTCGCGCTACCGGGCCGTCGTGTTCGCGCATGTCACCGGCGAGGTCCTGGATGCGTCGCAGCAGGCGGCGTTCGAACGCTATGTCGCCCGCGGCGGTGGCTTCATGGGCATGCATGCCGCCGCCGACAGCGGCTACACCTGGCCGAGGTATGGCGACCTGGTCGGCGCTTGGTTCGCGCGGCATCCCGAGGGCCTGCAATCGGTACGTATCCGCTTCGCGCCCGGACACGGCCCACCGCAGGCGCGGGTCTGGGCGGTGACCGACGAAATCTACGACTACCGGCGCAATCCACGCCCGCGCGTCGATGTGGTCGCCACCGTCGACCCCACCAGCCACCCCGAAGGCGGGATGGGCGAGGACCATCCGATCAGCTGGTGCCACCGCAATGCCGGTGGCCGGGCCTGGTACACCGGCCTGGGCCACAACCCGGCGCTGTACGCCGATCCCGTTTTCCGTGCGCATCTGGGCAGCGGCCTGCGCTTCGTCACCGGCGCCGCGCACGATTGCTGAGCATCCGGGGCGTGGCCGCCGCAGCATGCGGCCGCTCGAGCCAGCCCGGCATTTCGCTTCACCCCGACATCCGGTACCGCCCCGTGCGGCAGCGGAACTGCGCCGCACCGCCCCAGCCGGTAGAATCGCCGCGCCCATCCGGCCGGCCCGTGCCGCTTCCGGCACCGCCGTCATCTCATCAGGGGACAACATGTTGAAATATGGACGCGTGGCGCTGGTCGCCATCGCAGGTGTGCTCGCCATGCCCGCCGCGCAGGCGCAGGGAAGCTTCTTCGTCGGCGTGCATGCCGGCCAGGCAACGCTGTCGGACAGCGGATTTCCCGACGACAGCTCCGACACCCAGTCGCTCGCCGTCGGCTACCGCTGGCAGGCAGGGGAATCGCCGGTGCAGATCGGCATCGAGGGCGGCATCGGCCGGCTTGGCGAACTCAGCCACAGCGTGACCTGGCCCCAGGGCAGCGAGCACTTCGACATGGACGCCGACTACGCGTTCATCGGTGCGAACGCGCGTTTTCCCTTCGGCCGCGACAGCCGCTGGTTCGCGGTCGCGCGTGCGGGCTACATGGGCTACGACCAGACGCTGGACTACCGGCACCAGGAAACCTTCAACGGCCAGTCCTACAGCAGCGCGCAGCGCTACGAGGACGAAGGCGGCGGCGCCTACTTCGGCGCGGGCATCGGCGTGGACGTGACGCCGAACTTCAACATCAGCGCGATGCTCAACGGCTACGCCTATGCACGCATCTACGACGATGGCGACCGCTACCGCTTCGAGGATGATGTCGACACCGCGCGCACGGTCACCCTGGGGCTGGAACTGCGTTTCTGATCCCGCCGGCGCGGCCGCATCCGGCCTGCGGCGGCATCAGGCCGCGGGCGGGCGCCCCCGGTGCGCGCATGGAAACGACAAGGGCGCGCCGTCACCGGCGCGCCCTTGCTGCCTTGCACGGCTGCGGGGCCAGGCGTCAGAACACCGAGGGGTCGAGCCGGCGCAGGGCATCCTTGACGTCGGCCGAGCCGGTCCGCTCGATGTCCTCGCGGGTGTAGACACGGCCGCCGCCGGTCACGCACTCCTGTTCGGCGCGCTTGCCGCGCGCATTGCGCGCCGCCACCACGCGCGAGCCGGTATCGCGGATGCAGAACCGGTCGGAAGGACTGGCGCGCTGCGACTGCCCACGCACCGCTTCCTCCTCTTCTTCCTCCTGGGCGTGGGCGACCTGCGCCACCGTGCCGAACGCAAGCCCTGCCACCAGCGCAGCCAGCCACCATTTGCTGTTCATCTGGATACCTCCCGGATGGGGTCAATGGAACCGCGCCCACCATACGCCGATGGACAGCCGCTGGTGTGCGCGGCAGCTGAACACCCGTCGCGTCCAGCCTTGCGGCGCGGCACGGCGGCACGGGTTGCCGGCGTCAAAGCGTCATCGACCCCCGCTATCATGTCCGGATGCCTGGACTGTTCCGACTGCGCGCGCTCGCGCTGCTCCCGCTGCTGTGGCTGGCCGCCTGCGCCAGTACGCCGCCCGACGCCACCCATCCCCCTGCCGCTGCGGCCGCTTGGCCGGCCGCACCTTCGCCCACACCGGCCGCCACCCTGCTGCTGGTTTCGCTCGACGGCGTCAATCCCACGTTTCTCGATGCCGAAGACACGCCCAACCTGCATCGCCTGATGCGCGAGGGGGTGCATGCCGAGTGGATGCAGCCCTCGTTCCCGACACTGACTTTCCCCAACCACTACACCCTGGTCACCGGCCTGCGCCCCGACCGCCACGGTATCGTCCACAACATGATGACGGACCCCGTACTGGGCGATTTCCGCCTGGCGGACCGCGATGCGGTGGGCAATGGCGACTGGTGGGACGATGGCGAGCCGATCTGGGTGACGGCCGAGAATGCCGGCCTGCCGACTGCCACCCTGGCCTGGCCCGGCAGCGAGGCCGCGGTCCGTGGCGTGCGGCCGACACGCTGGTACCCGTTCGACGACAGCCGCACGCTGGACGCGCGGGTCGGGATGGTACTGGGCTGGTTGTCGGAGCCCGAAGCGAGCCGCCCGCGCCTGGCGACGCTGTATTTCGAACACCCCGACGCCGCAGGGCACGGCTTCGGCCCGGATTCGCCGGAGCTGCGGCAGGCGATGCGCGATGTCGATGCCGCGCTCGGCCGCCTGCTCGACGGCCTGGATGCACGCGGGCTGTCGGACAGGGTCAACATCGTCGTGGTGTCCGACCACGGCATGGCCGAGGTCGCGGCGGCGAACGCCATGGCACTGGAAGACATGCTGCCGCTGGCCGACGTGCATGTCGCCTCCGCCGGACAGGTGGTCGGGGTGACGCCGAAACCCGGCCGGGAAGCCGCGGTCGAGACGCGGCTGCTTGGCACGCACGACCATTACACCTGCTGGCGCCGCGATGCGATCCCCGAGCGCCTGCACTACGGCCGGCACCCGCGCGTACCGGCGATCGTCTGCCAGATGGACGAAGGCTGGGACGCACTGCCGGCCGAATACATCGCACGCCGGCCCGCACGCACCCGTGGTTCGCACGGCTATGACCCCGCGCTGCCGTCGATGCGCGCGATCTTCATCGCCCGCGGCCCCGCGTTCCGCCAGGGCGTGACGTTGCCGGGCTTCGACAATGTCGATGTCTACCCGCTGCTGGCGCGCCTGCTGGGCGTGCCCCCGGCCGACAACGACGGCAATCCGGACACGCTGCTGCCAGCACTGCGCGAGGACGCGGCGCACCGATGACCCACGCGGCGCGCATGCGCCGCCAGGAAGGGTTGCCGGCCCACCCGGCGATGAATGGGTGGGCGCCGGCCACGGCCGCGCGCCGCAGCCGGATGACGTGTCGGCGCTCCGCAGGGCGCGGCGCGTGCGCGGCATCCGTGCCGGCAGCATCCATGTCCGAATGCGGCCAGTCCGCAGCTGTGGCCGGTGCTAGCCTGCAGGCATGTCGCATCGTCCCGCCCTGCCCGACCCCGCCGTCTGCGAGCAGGCACGCCTGAGCCGCGACGCGCGCTTCGACGGGCTGTTCTTCACCGCGGTGCTGACGACCGGCATCTATTGCCGGCCGGTCTGTCCCGCGCCACCGCCCAAACCGGCGAACGTCGTCTACTACGCCAATGCGGCGGCCGCGGAAGCTGCAGGGTTCCGGCCCTGCCTGCGCTGCCGGCCCGAACTGTCGCCGGGCGACGGCAGCTGGCACCGCGGTGACGACGTGGTCGCACGCGCGCTCGCGCTCATCGACCAGGGCGCATTGAACGAAGCGCCACTGTCGGCACTGGCCGCGCGCATGCACCTGGGCGAGCGCCAGTTGCGCCGGCTGTTCGTCGAGCGCCTGGGCGCCGCGCCGGTCGTGGTGCACGGCACCCGCCGCCTGCTGTTCGCCAAGCAGTTGCTCAGCGAAACCGCGCTACCGGTCACCGAGGTCGCGATGGCCGCCGGCTTCAACAGCCTGCGGCGCTTCAATGCGGTGTTCCAGCAGGCCTACGGCATGCCGCCGCGGATGCTGCGGCAGCGGCAGCGGCCGCGCGCCGCCAGCGGCGACACCCTGACCCTGCGCCTGGGCTACCGCCCGCCGTTCGACTTCGCCGCGATGCTTGACTTCCTGCGCGGGCGCGCCCTGCCCGGGGTCGAGGTGGTCGACGGATCGCACTACCTGCGGGCAATCGGCGATGCCCAGGCGCCCGGCTGGCTGCGCGTCGGCGCCTGGCCCGCCGCCCGCGGCGAGCGCGCGCCGCATGCGCTGCGGCTGCAGCTGCACGGCTGCCCGCCGGCGCGGCTGCAGGACACGGTGCGGCGCATCCGGCGCATGTTCGACCTCGACGCCGACCCCGGCGCGATTGCCCGCCACCTGGCACGCGACCCAAGGCTGGCGCCCTTGCTGCGGCAGCGGCCCGGCCTGCGCCTGCCCAGCGGCTGGGACGGTTTCGAGATCGCGGTGCGTGCGGTCATCGGCCAGCAGGTCAGCGTTGCCGCGGCGCGCACGCTGACCGCGCGGCTGGCGCAGCGCTTCGGCACGCCGCTGCCGGAAGCATTCGCCGCGCAGGGCCTGACCCATCTGTTCCCGACACCGGAAGCACTGGCCGATGGCGATCTCGATGGCCTCGGCCTGATCGGCACCCGCGTGCAGACGATCCGCGCCATCGCCCGCGCCCTGCGCGAAGGCCACATCGGCCTGCGCAGCGAACAGACCCTGGAGGACTTCGTCGCCGAGTGGACGGCGCTGCCCGGCATCGGCCCGTGGACCGCGCAGTACATCGCGCTACGCGCGCTGGGCCACCCGGATGCGTTTCCGGCCGAGGACCTGGTGTTGCAGAAGACCCTGCCGGGCGATGGCAGCCGCCTCACCGCCAGGGCGCTGCGCGCGCATGCCCAGGCCTGGCGCCCGTGGCGCGGCTACGCCGTGCTGCACCTGTGGCGCGAGGCTGCGCAGGCATCTCCCCCGCCCGCCGCGCAGGACACCCCGGCCCGCCCGGCCGCGACGTCGCGCCGTGGATCCGGCGCACCCCCACGCGTCTCCCCACGCGCCCAACCACGAGCACGCCGATGAACACGTCCCTGCATACACCGCGGAAACCGCACGCCCCCGCGCAGGTCCGCACCCGCACCATCGACAGCCCGGTCGGACCGCTGCGGCTGGCCGCATCCGATGCCGGCCTGCATGCGATCGAGTTCCAGGACCAGCGCCACCCGGTTGCGCGCGGCGCCGACTGGCACGATGGCGCGCACGCAGTGCTCGACGCCGCCGAGCGCCAGCTCGGCGACTATTTCGCCGGTCGCCGGCAGCGCTTCGACCTGCC
>JAFAFY010000342.1 GCA_023423235.1 Pseudomonadota bacterium | reverse complement strand
GGTCGAGGTCGCGAACCAGTGCCTCGAAGCCCGGCGCGTCGCCGCGTGCGCCTGGGGAGCGGCCGTTGCCGCGTGCATCCCAGGCGAAGATGTCATGGTCGGGCAGGTCCAGCTCGTCGGCCAGGTGGGCAATGCGACCGGAATGTTCATGGCCACGATGCAGCAGCACGATGGCGCCGCGTGATTCGCCCGCTGCAGGCCAATGGCGGTAGTACAGGCGTTCGCCATCAAAGGTCGCGAACTCGCGCTCTTGGGATATCCGCATACCGCTCATGCTCCATTCGTCCCGGTGGTGTTTCGCGCCTGGGCCAATCCGGCCCGAACCCGCCGCCATGCGGTCATCACGCAGAGCGCTGCGACCGCACTGGCCACGACGTCCACGGTGCGCGGTCCGGCCCAGCCGGAAGCCAGCGCCACACCCAGCACGCCGATCACGAAAGCACGATCGCTCTTGCCCATCGGCCCTTCGTAGCGCCGCCCGGCGCCAGCCAGCGGCCCCAGCACGCCGGCATACTCGGCCAGCATCGCCAGCAGCGTCATCATCCACAGCAGATTCGCCTGCACGCCGGCAACGCCGAGCAAGCACAGGTACAGCGCGCTGTCGGAGACGACATCGCACAACTCGTTGAGATAAGCGCCCAGGCGCGACTGCTGGCCGAACTCGCGCGCCAGCATGCCGTCAATGGCGTTTAGCGCCATGCGCAGCAGCATCCAGGCAGGCAGCAGCAAGTAAAGCGCCGGATGGCCAGGCGCAAGGCGGAATACCATCCAGGCGACCGCGATCGAGACGAGCGCGGCGCAGAGTGTGACCTGGTTGGCGGTGACCCCCGCGCGATGCAGCCTGCGCACGACTGGACGCAACCCATCCTGGAAGCGTCCCTTCAATCTGTAGATCGACATGTCCTGGTCGATGCTCCCCGTGGTGTGGACCGGAGATTACGACAATATCGATCGACCGTACCTGCGCCGTCGCACGTTTGCCCAACCTGGCCGTTTCCGCTTGCTCGACAATTGGGTGCGTGGCTGCGAGGCGCCGCCAGGCGCGTCCTCGGCGCAGGACCGGATCGCAACCGGCATGGTGATCCTCATTGCCGGGCCGGGGACTGACCATCCTTGACGGACTAGCAGGCCTTCCGTTACGGCTCTGGAATGCATGCGGACAGTGGCGGCACCCATCCGGCATAGCCCCGTTGCGGCCATCGGATATCCGCCACCCGCGCCGGAATCTTCCTTTTCGCAGCGCCTGCACGCATGATCGGGCCGCCGCCAGGATCCGGCGGTCCCAGGACAAGGAGTTCGTGCATGACCGCTTCCCGCCTGCAAGGCCCCTCCGCCGCGTTCATCGGCGCGTCCTGGACCGCACTGGTCCTGGGCATCGGTGCGTATCTGATCGGCCTGTGGAACGCCGAGATGCTGCTCAACGAGAAGGGCTACTACTTCACCCTGCTGCTCTACGGCCTGTTCTCGGCCGTGTCGGTGCAGAAGAGCGTGCGCGACCGCCACGACGGCATTCCGGTCACCGCGATCTATTACGGCCTGTCGTGGTTCGCGGTGCTGTCGGCGTTGCTGCTGCTGTTCATCGGCCTGTGGAACGCCACCCTGGCCCTGAGCGAGAAGGGCTTCTACGGCATGGCCTACGCGCTGAGCCTGTTCGCCGCGATCGCGGTGCAGAAGAACACCCGCGATGCGCTGGCGGTCGATGGCGGCTACACGGCGGGCGCACACCCGCCGGCACCGCCGCCGCTGCCGGGAGAAGGCGAGCACTGAGCGTCCCACCATTGCCCCGCGGCCGTTCCAGGGCCGCGGGGGACGTGTCTGGGGCAAGCTCATCAGGCAAGCCCATCGCTCAAACCCGTCAGGCAAGTCCGCCAGTTGGGAGAAGCCATCCGACCCGCAGGCACTGGGGCAAGCGTCGGCTGACCGGCGCCTCGCCCTGCCGCCACCCGGCGCATGCGTTCAGCGCGACAGCTCCAGCAGGTTGGCATTGACCCAGCCGCTGTTGCCGAGTTCGTCCTCGACCTCCCACATCGCCCCGGCCTTGGCCCCGGTCGGGTAGAGCATCATCCCCGGGTCGAGGTCGCGCACCGCGCCGCCGCGGCCGTCCGCCTGCTTCAGCAGCCGGCCCGGCTTGACCACGGTCAGCGCCTGTTGCGCGTTGGCCGCCGAGGCATCGGCCGGCAGGCCACCGAGTTGCGCGACCAGGTCGGTGTAGGCCTGCAGGTAGGCCAGTGCCAGCACCTGGCCGATCTCGGTGTTGCTGTAGCCCGATGCGCCGGCCGCGCCCCAGCCGCTGCCGCCCCAGAAACTGCCGCTGCCGCCCCAGCCCAGGTCGGTTTTGGTGGCGTGGCCCTCGGTCATGGCCACCTGTTCGGACGAACGCACGTCGGTGACGGTCAGCATCACGTCGGCGGTCTTGCGGCGCAGGTCGATGCCGCCGGCAAGGCGGCCCAGGTTGGCGTTGCGGCTGCCGAGCAGGCCACCGATCGCGGCGCCGATCGCGTTGCCGCCGGCGTTGGCGTTGTGCGCCACCAGGTCCGGCACTAGCACGTAGTCGGCGGCGCGCACCTGGCCGCGGCCGACGTTGGAGCCGCGGCGCAGGTCGCCGCCGGCCGCCAGGTCGCGCTCGTCCTGCAGCGCCGCCATGCCGCGGCCTCGGTCGACCAGGGTGAAGCAGCGCGAACGCTGCACGTACATCTTGATCAGCGCGGCCGGCGACTGCAGCTGCTGGCCGGTCCACCAGTTGGTGCTTTCCGGCTCCAGCACGGCGATCGCCCCGAGCGGCTGCGTGCAGAGCGGGATTTCCGCGGTCCGCGCCTGGCGCTCCTGCTGCGCGCTCCGGCGCTGGGCATCGGCGGGCGCGGGCGACAATGCCGCGGTCGCGCCGCACAGCAGTGCCACGGCCAATGCGTTGGTCCTGAATTTCATGGTCTCGAACTCCTTGCGTGGTGAAGGGCCCGTGCGTGGGCTTCCCCGGCATGAACGCGGGATGCGGGCGAAACCAGACACGGGTCGTGCGCCTGCGAATGCGGCGCGCGGCTTGGGATTCGCCGCCTGCGCCCCGATAATCCGGCGATGGACATCACATCCGACAATCCCGAACACGGTTTCCAGTTCCCCGGCGTCTTCGAGCTGACCGCCATGGGCCCGGCCGACGCCGGCCTCGAGGCCGAGATTCCGCGGCTGCTGGGCGCGGCCGGCATCGAGGTGCTGCACGAGACGGTGACCTCGCGCGCGTCCAGCGGTGGCCGCTTCGTCTCGGTCAAGCTGAGCTTCCGCGCCGGATCGCGCGAGCAGTACGACGCCGCGCACGCGGCGCTGCGCGCGCATCCCGAGGTGAAGTGGACGCTGTGAGCGCATCGCGCTTGCGCCGCCCCGCGCCGTTGCCATGCCGCCTGCAGCGATGACCGCGCGCCTGCTCTACCGCAGCGCCCAGCTGCACGAGTTCACCGCCGCGCAGATGCGCCAGCTGGTGCGGCAGTCGCGTGCCTGCAACGCCGCGCGCGGCGTGACCAGCCTGCTGCTGTACCGCGACGGCCTGTTCCTGCAGTTGCTCGAAGGCGGTCGCGAGGCGGTCGAGGCGCTGTACGCCCGCATCGCCGCCGATCCGCGCCATTGCGAGGTGCGCCTGCTGGCACGCGCGCGCGGCGTGGCGCGGCTGCTGCCCGGGCGTGAGCTGGCCTATGCGGAGGTTGCGGTCGACGACAGCGGCGTGCCGACCTTCGCCGGCCTCGACAACGACGTCCGCGCGCTGCGCCTGCTGGCCCGCGCGCCGGGCGACGACGACATCGCCCTGACCCTGCGCCGGTTCCTGGCCGGCGAGGCGATTCCCTCCGGCCAACTGGTCGGCGCCGTCAGCGGGATGCACGCATGAGCACGGGGTGCGAGCGCAGCACGTTGCAGCCCGCCGCCGTGCGCCAGCTCGGACGCCAGCCCTACGCGCCGGTGTGGCGGGCGATGCAGCACTTCACCGATGCCCGCGACGCGGCCACGCCCGACGAGCTGTGGGTGGTCGAGCACGACCCGGTGTTCACCCTCGGCCAGGCCGGCAAGCCCGAGCACGTGCTCGCGCCCGGCGGGATCCCGGTGCTCAAGGTCGACCGCGGCGGCCAAGTGACCTACCACGGCCCGGGACAGCTGGTGGTGTATCCGCTGCTCGACATCCGTCGCTTGAACGTCGGCGTGCGCGACTACGTCTGCCGCATCGAACAGGCGCTCATCGACACCCTGGACGAGTGGAACATCGGCGCGCAGCGCCGCGAAGGCGCGCCCGGCGTGTACGTGGGCGATGCCAAGATCGCCGCGCTGGGCATCCGCGTGCGCCGCGGTTGCACCTTCCACGGCCTGGCGTTCAACATCGCGATGGACCTGGAACCGTTCCGGCGGATCAATCCCTGCGGCTACGCCGGCCTGCAGGTGGTCGCGCTGTCCGACCTCGGCGGGCCATCGTCGAGCGCGGCGGTCGCGCCGGTGCTGCTGGCGCAGCTGGCGCGCCAGTTCGGCCTGGCGCTGACGCCCGCGCCGCCGCCGGCGCTCGGCGACGGCACCGAATGACACGCAGCGTCCGCCGAAGCGCGGCAGACAGCCACCGGCGCGCGGCCTACAATGGCCGCCTGGCCCGCGTCCCGACCTGCCCATGACCCTGCGCTCCGCCGACAAGTCGATCCCGCTGCAGGTGGTGTCCGCGCCCGCCGCGGCGCCGGCCCCGCTGCAGGCCGGCGTCAAGCAGGTCGCGGGCGACAAGATCGCGCGCTCGCCGGTGCAGTTCGCCGATGCGCCGGTGCTGCGCAAGCCCTCGTGGATCCGCGTGCGCATCCCGTCGAATGGCGCGGTCGCGGCGCTCAAGTCCAAGCTGCGCGAGAACCGCCTGGTCACGGTGTGCGAGGAAGCCAGTTGCCCGAACATCCACGAGTGTTTCGGCCACGGCACCGCCACCTTCATGATCCTGGGCGAGGTCTGCACCCGACGCTGCTCGTTCTGCGACGTCGCCCACGGCCGCCCGAAGCCGCCGGACGCCAGTGAGCCGCTGAACCTGGCGACCACCATCGCCGACATGGGCCTGAAGTACGTCGTCATCACCTCGGTTGATCGCGACGACCTGCGCGACGGCGGTGCCCAGCATTTCGTCGACTGCATCCGCGAGACCCGCGCCAAGTCGCCGGCCATCCGCATCGAGATCCTGACCCCGGACTTCCGTGGCAAGGGCCGCATGGAGCGCGCGCTGGAGATCCTGGCCACCGCGCCGCCGGACGTGTTCAACCACAACGTCGAGACCGTGCCCGAGCTCTACCGCAACGTGCGCCCGGGCGCCGACTACCAGTGGTCGCTGACCCTGCTGCAGAAGTTCAAGGCCCAGCACCCCGGGGTTGCGACCAAGTCCGGCATCATGCTGGGCCTGGGCGAGACCATGGAGCAGGTGCAGGGCACCCTGCGCGACCTGCGCGCGCACGATGTCGACATGGTCACCATCGGCCAGTACCTGCAGCCCAGCGCCCACCACCACCCGGTGCTGCGCTACTGGACGCCCGAGGAATTCAAGGCGCTGGAGGATTTCGGCATGGCGTTGGGCTTCAGCCACGTCGCCTCCGGCCCGCTGGTGCGCTCGTCCTACCATGCCGATCGCCAGGCGGCCCTTGCCAGTGGCGCCGAGGCGGGCGTGGCTGCGGCCTGACCCGCGCCGCGGCCCTGCTGCCGGCTGAACGCCGACGCATGCAAACCCGCGCCCACCGTCGCCGGCGCCCGGGGTGTTCATGCCCCGGCCAGTCCCGGCCGCTACATTGGACTTGCACCGCCCATGCAACTTTCGGCACTGTCGAGGCGTCTGTTCACGCGACAGGCTCGAGTGCATGTCCATGATGTCCGCATCCGCAACCAGGTAACTGCATGAAAGTGTCCCGCGTCGTCTCCGGTTCCGTGATCGCCCTTGCGCTGGCGGTGCCGCTGGCCCTGATGGCCAGGCCCGAACTCACCATCGCCGACGTGCCGTCGACGCCCAACGTCGACCAGGTGGCCGCCTCCAAGCTGGTCTACGGCCTGCTCTCCGACAGCCGCTACGCCTACCGGCCGCGGCCGCTGGATGCGGCGATGTCCTCGGACATCTTCGACCGTTACCTGGAGAATCTCGACGCCAGCAAGCTGTTCCTGACCGCCGACGACGTTGCCGGCTTCGAGCCGTTCCGCCCACGCATGGGCGCGGCGGTGAAGAACGGCGACGTGGCCCCGGCGCTGGAGATGTTCGCGCTCTACAAGCAGCGCGTGGCCGAGCGCACCGGCTACGCACGCGATCTGCTCAAGCAGGACATCTTCGATTTCAGCGGCAACGACCGCTGGGAGTACGACCGCAAGGACGCGCCGTGGGCCAGCCGCGAGGCGCTCGACACCCTGTGGCGGCAGTCGGTGCGCAACGACTGGCTGCGCCTGCAACTGGCCGGCAAGGAACCCGACGAGATCCGCCGCACCCTCGACCGCCGCTATCTCAACCTGTCCAACACCATCGCCTCGCTCAATGGCGAGGACGCGTTCAGCAGCTTCCTCAACGCCTACACCGGCGCCATCGACCCGCACACCAGCTACTTCAACCCGCGCGCGGCGCGGCTGTTCAACCAGAGCATGTCGCTGTCGCTCGAGGGCATCGGCGCGCAGTTGCAGAAGCAGGACGACGTGGTGGTGATCCGCGAGCTGATCGCCGGCGGACCGGCCGCGATCAGCAACAAGTTCAAGCCCGGCGACCGCATCGTCGGCGTCGGCCAGGGCACCAACGGGCCGATGGAGGACGTGGTGGGCTGGCGCATCGACGACGTGGTCGAGAAGATCAAGGGGCCCAAGGACACCCAGGTGCGACTGGATGTGGTGCCGGCCGAGGCCTCGCTCGACAGCGACCCGGTGCGCATCACCCTGACCCGCGCGCGCGTGCGCCTGGAGGAGCAGGCGGCCAAGGCCAAGACCCTGACCCTGCCGCCGGGCGAGGAAGGCGGCGTGGAGAAGCGCATCGGCGTGATCGAGCTGCCGGCCTTCTACCAGGACTTCGAGGGCCGCCGCAGCCGCAACGGCGAATACGCCTCGGCGACCCGCGACGTGGCCCGCCTGCTGGAGCAGTTCCGCCAGGAAAACGTCGACGGCGTGGTGCTGGACCTGCGCAACAATGGCGGTGGTTCGCTCAACGAGGCGGTCGAACTGACGGGGCTGTTCATCGACCAGGGCCCGGTGGTGCAGGTGCGCGAATCCGGTGGCCGGGTCGGCGTGCAGGCCGACCGCGACCCCGGCGTGGCCTGGGACGGCCCGCTGGCGGTGCTGATCAACCGCGGTTCGGCGTCGGCCTCGGAGATCGTCGCCGGCGCGATCCAGGACTACGGCCGCGGCCTGGTGATCGGCGAGACCACCTTCGGCAAGGGCACGGTGCAGAACCTCGTGGACCTGGACCGCTGGCCGGCCAACGAGACCAAGCGCTTCGGCCAGGTCAAGCTGACCATCGCCCAGTTCTTCCTGCCCGGCGGCAGCAGCACCCAGAACAAGGGTGTCGAGCCGGACATCCACTTCCCGGTGACGGTGGATGCCACCGAGTTCGGCGAGAGCACCTACGACAACGCCCTGCCGTGGACCCGCATTGCCGCGGTGCCGCACATGCAGTACGGCAACTTCGCCTCGCTGCTGCCCAAGGTCAACGCGCTGCACGAGGCGCGCATCGCCAACGACCGCGAGTTCCAGTGGCTGGCCGAGGACATCGCCGAGTTCCGCGCCGAGCGCGAGAAGAAGTACGTGACCCTCAACCTGGACGAGCGCCGCGCCGAACGCGACCGCCAGACCGCCAAGCGCCAGCAGCGCCAGGAAGAGCGCCGCGAACTGGGCCTGGCGCTCGATCCGCTGGCCGAGGATTCCGACGACGACGGCCTGCAGGCCAGCGAGCGCGCGATCGAGCAGCAGAACCGGCTGGAGAAGGCCGCCGAGGACCGCCCGGACCCGCTGCTGCGCGAGTCGGCGGCGATCCTGGCCGACGCGGTGCGCGTGCTCAACAGCGACCGCCAGCTGTCGACGACGGTGCTGCCGGAATCCACCGCGCCGGGCCGCTGGGCACGCTGACAGCGCCCGCCGCATCGCCTGCTGACCGAAGAACGGCAGTCCCGCAAGGGGCTGCCGTTCTGCATTGCGCGTCTGTCGCACACGGGCATGCCATGCATGTGGCAGCGTTGCAGTTGCGATGACGCGTTGTTCCGCGTGGCGGTCATGCACTGCGCGTAGAATCGCCGTCCCAGCCGCCCCGTCCCAGTCACCCGCTCCTGCCCGTCCGGTCCCGCGCCGCGGGCGGCGTCATCCCCCACTTCTGACACGGAATTCCCATGAGCGTCGCGTCCACGTCGCGCCCCGCGTCGGTGGCGGCCATCGCACTGGCGCTGGCGGCGGTGTACCTGGTGTGGGGCTCCACCTATCTGGCGATCCGCTTCGCGCTGGAGGGCGGTTATCCGCCACTGCTGATGGCCGGCGGCCGCTTCCTCCTTGCCGGCGGGCTGATGTACGCGGCGCTGCGCCTGCGCGGCGTGCCCGCGCCGACCCGGGCGCAGTGGAAGACGCTGATCGCGATGGGCGTGCTGCTGCTCGGCCTGGGCAACGGCATGGTCTGCATTGCCGAGCAGAGCGTCTCCTCCGGCCTGGCCGCGGTGGCGGTGGCGTCGGCGCCGATCTGGATCGCGTTGTTCCTGGCGTTGCGCGGTGACCGGCCGAGCCGGCTGGAACTGCTGGGCCTGGCGGTCGGGTTCGCCGGGGTGT
>JAFAFY010000330.1 GCA_023423235.1 Pseudomonadota bacterium | reverse complement strand
ACGAAGAAGCTGCGGCCCTCGGTGTCGAACCAGGCGATGTCGTAGTACGGATAGCCGGTGTAGGTGGCATCGTAGGGCGGCATCTTGTCGAACAGGTTGACCACCGACAGCGACAGCTGCGCGCGCGGTGTGAACGCGTACTGCACGTTGGCGTTGTAGCGGTAGGTGGCGCCGATCCACGGGCTCTCGCCACTGTCCGGGTCGAAGATCTCGTAGTAGGAATCGTCGTTGGGCAGCCGGCCCAGGCGGCGGCCCTGGAGCGCCGCCGACCACGCGTCCTTCGACCACGACAGGCGCAGGCTGGCCTTGGTACGGGGAATATCGTAGCCGCTGTTGACCGCGAACATGTCGGTCACCGGTTCGTCGGGATATTCCTGGATGTCGTGGCTGCGCACCCAGGTGTAGCTGCCGGTCAGGCGGAACTCGCCGATCGGGGTTTCCCAGCGCGCGGTGGCGCTGGCGTCGATGCCGTTGGTGCGCTCGCGGGCGATGTTGATCGGATTGACGTGCACGCCGTAGAGGGTGCCGTCCTGGGTGCGGGTGACGCGCGCCAGCGTGTCCACGCACAGCGGCGAGGCGATGTCGTGCACGCCCAGCCGGCAGTCGCGCTCGTTGAGCATCACGTCGCGCACGCGCAGGTCCTGGACCTGGTTGCGCATGTCGATGTCGAAGTAGTCGACCGAGGCGTCGAACCACGGCGCCGGCGACCAGACCACACCGGCGGTCCACGAGTCGCTGGTCTCCGGCGCGAGGTCGGGGCTGCCGTCGCGGCTGCGGATGATGCCTTCGCGGTCGTAGTCGCACGCGTCCATCGGCACGCCGGGCTGTTCGGTGGCGCAGCGGTAGTAGTCGGGGGCGCTGGTCTCGTCGTTGCCCGGGCCGGCGAACACGTAGTGCAGGTCGGGGGCGCGGAACGCGGTGCCGTAGGAGCCGCGCACCAGCAGGCTGTCGAGCGGTCGCCATTCCACGCCGGTGCTCCAGGTGAAGCGCCCCGGGTCGCGGCCGGCGAAGCGGTACTGGTCGTAGCGGCCGGCCAGGCTGAGGTTCAGCGTCTCGAGCACCGGCATGCGCAGTTCGCCCGCCAGTGCCCAGCGGTTGCGGCTGCCGTGGCCGTCGGAGTCCTTCCAACTGTAGTAGTAGTACGTCGTCGCCAGCGGGTCGGGATTGATGTCGTAGCTCTGGTGGCCCAGTTCGGCGGTGGCGGCGAAGCCTGCCGCGCCGCCGGGCAGGTCGAACAGCGCGCCCTGGCTCAGGGTCAGCGCCAGGGTCTGGCTTTCCGACTGCGGGTGGTAGGTGGTGTAGGCGAAGATGCTGTCGTACTCGGCGCGGGTGAGCGGCGTCCACAGGCGTTGGGGGTCGGCGTTGTAGATCGGATAGCCGCTGTCGGTGTAGCCCAGCAGCTGGCCGAGGAACAGCGCGTTGGCCTTCTCGGCGACGATCTGCGGCCAGCTGATCCGCGCCTTGTACTGCGAATGGCTCAGCGAGGCCTCGTAGTCCCAGTCGTTCCACAGCGTGCCCTTGAAGCCGGTGGTCACGGTGAGGGTCTTCTGCACGGTGTTGACCGTGCCGTTGTGCAGGCCGCCCATTTCCTCCGGGGTGAAGATGCGCTGCCAGTACTGGCGGTTGTAGCGCTCGCGCGAATCGCCGACGAATTCGTTGTGGAAGTAGTCGTGCTCCACGCCGTCTGGCGTCATCAGCGCCCAGCTGCGCGGGGAGCGGAACAGCGAGAGTTCGTGGCGCCCGGCCTGCACGTCGGCGAACCATTCGCTGCCGTTCTCGAACAGGTACCCCATCGAGGTGTAGGTGTTGATGCCGTCGCGCTTGCTGACCACCGTGCGGTAGGCGGGGTTGCGGTCGCTGCCGCAGTACCAGCCGTAGCGCGGGCGCTCGTAGTGGCCCATGGTGCCGTCGGCGAGATGCGACATCGCGTCGCAGTTGTCCGCGCCCGGGTCGATGTAGTCGTCCCACCAGTCGGTGACCAGGAAGTTGCGCGCGGGCAGGCGCGAGTTGGCGGTCGGCGCGTCGAAGGTCGAATCTTGCTGGCGGCGGTCGAAGCCCCACAGCGGCCGCTGGTTGCGGTACTCCATGCCGAACACCAGGCTGAAGCTGCCGTGGTCGAAGCCGGTGGAGAGGTTGAGCCGGTGCGACTGGCCGTCGCCGCGTTCGGTCTGGCCGTAGCGGTAGTCGACGGTGGTGCCGTCGGCGCGGCGCTTGAGGATGAAGTTGACCACGCCCGAGATCGCGTCCGAGCCGTAGATCGCCGAGGCGCTGCCGGTCAGCACCTCGATGCGGTCGATCATGCCCAGCGGCAGGCTGGAGACGTCGGTGAAGTTGCTGCGGCCGCCGAAGGGCAGCGGGAAGTCGGCGATGCGGCGGCCGTTGACCAGCACCAGGGTGTGGTTGGGGCCGAGTGCGCGCAGGTCCACCTGCTGCGCGCCGGGAGAGAAGTCGGCGCCGCCGGCCGACTGCTCGCTCTGGGTCTGGCCGCCGTTCTGGGTCAGCGACTGCATGACGTCGGGCACGCTGGTGAAGCCGCCGGCGGCGATGTCCTCGGCGGTCATCACCGTGATCGGCGCCGGGCCTTCGATCTCGCTGCGGGCGATGCGCGAGCCGGTGACCTGCAGGGTCTGCAGTTCGGTGACCTGGGGCGGTTCCGGTGGCGGCGCTGGCGGCACCGCGTTGGGACGTGCGGATGGCGGCGCTGCGCCGGCCTGCGCCAGCACCGGCTGCTGCACGATCAGTACCGCATCGTCGCCGTCGTGGCGTGCACTGAATCCGGTGCCGCGCAACAGCTGCGCCAGCGCCTCGCGCGGTGGCAGCGTGCCCTGCACGCCGGCGGTGCGCACGCCGCGCAGCTGGTCGGCGCGGTAGACCAGCTGCACGCCGGCCTGGCGCGCGTAGGCATCGAGCGCGGCGGCCAGGTCGCCTGCGGGAATCTGCAGGGCGCCGTTGTCCTGGGGACGGGGCGTCTGCGCCTGCGCGCCGAGCGCGAGCGAACAGGCGGCGGCCAACAACGCGGTGCACAGCGGGCGGAGCGGACTCATGCGGATTTCCCCTGTGGGCGTGCGGACGACGCCCGTTACAGATGCATGACGAGCGACGCGCGCAAATCCCCCCATCGCCGCCGGCGCCGGGGTAACTCAGGGCGCGTGCAGCACGATGCGGTCGCTGGCGTACTCGGCCCGCACCGGGAACCCCTGTTCGAGCAGGCGCACGAAACCATCGGCATTGGTCCAGCGGAAGGTGCCGCCGATGCGCAGCTCGCCCACGGCCGGGTCGGCGATCAGGATCTGCCGCGGGTTGTGGCGGTTGAACTCGGCCGCGGCCTCGTGCAGCGGCGTGTCGCGGAACACCAGCAGGCCGTTGCGCCAGTCCAGCAGTTGCGCCGCCTCGGCCAGCGGCAGGGTGCGCACGCGCACATCGTCGGGGCGGACCACGGCCACGCTGCCGGCCGGCAGCAGCACCGATGGCCGGCGCCCGCCGGCGCCATCGGACGGTTCCAGCCGCACCGTGCCCTCGGTGACCACCACGCGCAGGCCGGCGTCCTCGCGGCGCACCGAGAAGTGCGTGCCGACCGCGACCACCCGGTGTGCGCCGGCCTCCACCACGAACGGGCGCGCGGGGTCGCTGGCGGCGTCGAAGATCGCCTCGCCGCGCGCGAGTTCCAGCCGCCGCGCCCGCCGCGACAGGCGCACGGTGAGTTCGCTGTCGCCGGCCAGCGTGGTCTGCGAACCGTCCGCCAGCGCCAGGGTGCGCATGCTGCCGGGCGCGCTGTCGTAGTGCTGGCTGTCGACCGGCACGCCGACCTGCCACACGCCGACCGCGGCGATGGCGATCACGGCCACCAGCGCCGCGGCGAGACGCAGAGGTGCGCGCCGCCGCGGCGGACGCGCGCGCGGGGCGAAGCGCAGCCCGCGCAGGTCGGGGCCGGCGGGAGGATCCCCGACAGGTGCAGGCGGCGGTGCCCAGTGGCCGCGCGGTGGTGGCAG
>JAFAFY010000328.1 GCA_023423235.1 Pseudomonadota bacterium | reverse complement strand
GTTGCCCTGCGCGTCCAGGTCGACCAGCAACACCCGCAGCGGCGTGCGTGCCAGCGCCGCGGCCAGGTTGACAGCGGTCGTGGTCTTTCCGACGCCGCCTTTCTGGTTGGCGATGGCGATGATGCGGGCCATGGGCTCCGGGAGGGTTCAGGAGGGAACCGGCCGCCAGCGAGCGCCCGGACCGGGGATTATGCCCGCCGCGCGGCGCTTGGGGGTACCGGCGATGCGGGCGGGGGCTGGTGCGGCGGATTCCGGCGACAGGGCGGGTCCTGGCGGAAAAACGCGTCCTCCCCGCGGGCGGCGAGCCGGTGCCTTCCGGCCGGGCCCGCAGGCAGGGCGCTGGGCTGCGCCCGCGTGGGGGGCGACCCTGGCAGGTCCGTCCGCTGTGTCTTCCGCAACGGCAATCGTCGGGGTTCCTGCCGATCAGTCGGTGAGCCGATCAGCGATCAGCGATCAGTGATCGGAGATCGGCCAGTGCGCTTGCGGCGTCCCGTCAGGCCCGGCCGCAGTCCGCCGCGGCGGGCTGCGCTTGCCGCGTGACCACCACCAGATGCCGCTCCGCCGCCAGCCCCGGCACTTCGAGCGGGTGCACGGCCTCGAGCCGCCAGCCCGGCGGCAGCGCGGCGATTTCCTCGTCCGGGCGCACCCCCTTCATCGCCAGCAGCCGGCCGTCGGCGGCGGGCAGGTGGCCGCCGGCGGCGAGGATGTCGGGCAGGGTCGCCAGCGCGCGCGCGGTGATCGCGGCAAACGCGCCGGGGCGGTCCAGCGCCTCGATCCGCGATTCGGCGACTTCGGCATTGGCGAGTTTCAGCGTGCGCACCGCCTCGCGCAGGAAGCGCGCCTTCTTGCCGTTGGACTCGACCAGGGTGACCTGCAGCCCGGGCAGCGCGATCGCCAGCGGGATGCCCGGCAGGCCCGGGCCGGTGCCCAGGTCCGCCAGCGACGGCAGGCCGGCGGCGAAGGGCACCATCGCCAGCGAGTCGAGCAGGTGGCGGGTGACCATCTCGCGCGGGTCGCGGATCGCGGTCAGGTTGTAGGTGCGGTTCCAGCGCGCCAGCAGCGCCAGGTAGGCCAGCAGCGGCGGCGCCAGGGCCTGGTCCAGGCCCAACGTGCGCAGGCCCGCGGTGAGTTCGGCGCGCAGCGCGGGATCGTCGGTTTCGCTCATGCGGGCATTGTAGAAGGCCGCGGCGCCGCGGGCTGCGTGCGATGGCGTGTCGAGTCCTGGCGGGGCGCGGATGCGCGGATGTCTGCCGCGTCAGCGGCGGTGCGCGCGCCACGCCAGCGTGGCCAGGTAGCCCGGCATCGGCATGAACGCGTGCAGTTGCCAGTCGCTCGGCGTGCCCAGTTCAGGATCGCAGGCGACCAGCCGCCAGAGATCGCCGTCGGGCGCGAAGCTCAGCCGGTGCAGGCCGAACGACAGGCCGTGGCCATGGGCCTTGAGCACCGCCTCCTTGGCGCACCACAGGCGTACGAAGGCGTCCTCGGCGGCGGCCGTGGGCAGGCGCGCCAGCCACGCGGCCTCGGACGGGGCGAAGAAGCGCTGCGCCAGCGCCATCGCCTTGGGCCGCGGACGCAGCCATTCGATGTCCACGCCCACGTCGACGCCTTCGCCCAGTGCTACCAGCAGGCCGTCGCCGCTGTGGCTCCAGTTGGTGTCGAGATGCCCCGCTCCGGTCCCGGCGACCGCCAGCTGCGGCCGGCCGAAGGCGTCGCGACGCAGGTCGATCGACGTTGCCGGCACATGCAGCTGCGCGGCAAGCCAGGGGCGGACCAGCGCCTCGGCGCGCTGGCCTCGGCGGTAGTCGCGCCAGGCGCAGCGGACCGGCCCGGCCCGCAGGCTGTTGTCTTGGCTGAACATCCCGCGTTTGGCATCGGACAGGGCGTCCAGCGTAAGCTAAAACGCTTGGCACGGCGCCGGCAGCGGTGCCGGGCATGCGGAAATCAGGGGTGGTGGTGCGATGTCGGCAGTGGTGAACATGGACAATCCGCAGGCGGCCCGGATGCTGCCGCTGGTGCTCGGCGACCCGGCGCGGGTGCTGGCCTTCGACGGCCATGGCGCGGTGACCCTGGGGACCTTCGTCGCCCACGTCCAGGGCGTGGCCGCGCAGCTGCCCGATGCCACCCATGTGCTGAACCTGTGCGAGGACCGCTACCGCTTCCTGGTCGCACTGTGCGCCGCCGCGGTGCGCGGCCAGACCACGCTCCTGCCTCCTGCTCGCACCCGCGGCGCGATCGACGACGTGCGCGCCCGCCACCCCGACAGCTACTGCATCGGCGACCGCGACGACTGCGGCTGCGATGCCGGCGCCAGCGCCGCCGAAGCGCCGCCGCACTACGTCCGCCTGCCCGACGCGCTGCCGCTGGGCGATGGCCCGATGCCGCAACTCGATGCCGAGGCGCTGGCGGTGATCGGCTTCACTTCCGGCAGCACCGGCGTGCCGTCGGCCAACCCCAAGCGCTGGGGCAGCCTGCACACCAGTACCGCGCAGAACCTGGCTGCGCTGGCCGACCTGCTGGACCCGGCCGGCACCCCGCTGGTGGCGACAGTGCCGCCGCAGCACATGTACGGCATGGAGATGTCGGTGCTGCTGCCGCTGCTGGGCGCGGTGGCCGTGCATGGCGGGCGGCCGTTCTTTCCCGAGGACATCGCCGCCGCGCTGCGCGATGCACCCGCCCCGGCCCTGCTGGTGACCACGCCGGTGCACCTGCGCACGCTGGTGGCCTCGGGCGTCGCGCTGCCGCCCCTGGCAGGCATCGCCACCGCCACCGCGCCGCTGCCGCAGCCGCTGGCCGCGGCGGCCGAGGCCCGTTTCGGCTGCGAGGTGCGCGAGCTGTTCGGTTCCACCGAGACCTGCATCTTCGCCGCGCGCCGCACCGCGCGTGACGCGGCGTGGACACCGTTTCCCGGCGTGCGCCTGCAGCCGGTGCCCGACGGCACCCTGGTCGCCGCGCCGCACCTGGCAACGCCGATGCTGCTGGCCGACGTGGTCGAGCTGGCCGCCGACGGCCGCTTCC
>JAFAFY010000300.1 GCA_023423235.1 Pseudomonadota bacterium | reverse complement strand
GGCCGACTTCCGAGCCGGTGGCGATGAGGATCAGTTCCGGTTCGCCGAGCGAATGCTTCAGCACGTAGCCGCCGCGGGCGATGTCGGCCACCTGCGCCGCGTCGCGCGCCTGGTGCGGCAGGTTCTGCCGCGAGAACACCAGGCAGCTGGGGCCGTCGGTGCGGGTGATGGCCGCCTTCCACGCCACCGCCGATTCCACCGCGTCGCAGGGACGCCAGACATCGTTGTTGGGGATGTAACGCAAGGACGCCAGGTGCTCGACCGGCTGGTGGGTCGGGCCGTCCTCGCCCAGGCCGATGGAGTCGTGGGTGTAGACGTGGATCGCGTGCGCCGGGATCAGCGCGCTCATGCGCACCGCGTTGCGGGCGTAGTCGCTGAACACCAGGAAGGTCGCGTCGAACGGGATGAAGCCGCCGTGCAGCGCCAGGCCGTTGGCGATCGCGGTCATGCCGAACTCGCGCACGCCGTAGTAGACGTAGTTGGCATTGGCATCGCTGCTGGCCGCCGACTTGCTGCCCTTCCACAGGGTGAGGTTGGAATGCGCCAGGTCGGCCGAGCCGCCGATCAGTTCCGGCAGCAGCGGCGCGAACGCCTCGATCGCCATCTGCGAGGCCTTGCGCGAGGCGATGGTCGGGCCATCGGCCTGCAACTTTGCGATGAAGGCGTCGGCCGCCTCGATGAAGCCGGCCGGCAGTTCGCCATGCGAGCGCCGCACGAGTTCGGCGGCGGCCTCGGGGTGGGCCTCGCGGTAGGCCTCGAACAGCACGTTCCATTCGGCCTCGCGCTCCAGGCCGGCGCGGTCCGCGCGCCAGGCCTCGCGGATCGCCTCGGGAATCTCGAACGCGGCGTGGGTCCAGCCCAGCGCGGCGCGGGTGGCGTCGGATTCCTCCTTGCCCAGCGGCGCGCCGTGCGAGGACTCCTTGCCGGCGCGGTTGGGCGAGCCGTAGCCGATCGTGGTGCGGCAGCAGACCAGCACCGGGCGCTCGTCGCTGGAGATCGCCTCGCTGATCGCGCGCGAGATCGCCTCGCTGTCGTGGCCGTCGACGCCGCGGATCACGCGCCAGCCATAGGCCTCGAAGCGCGCCGGGGTGTCGTCGGTGAACCAGCCCTCGGTGTTGCCGTCGATGGAGATGCGGTTGTCGTCCCAGAACGCCACCAGCTTGCCCAGGCCCAGGGTGCCGGCCAGCGACGCGGCCTCGTGCGAGATGCCTTCCATCAGGCAGCCATCGCCCAGGAACACCCAGGTGCGGTGGTCGACGACGGCGAAATCGGGGCGGTTGAAGCGCTGCGCCAGCAGGCGCTCGGCCAGCGCGAAGCCGACCGCGTTGGCGAAGCCCTGGCCCAGCGGGCCGGTGGTGGTCTCGACGCCGGGGGTCTCGTGGCGCTCCGGATGGCCGGCGGTGCGGCTGTGCAGCTGGCGGAAGTTCTTCAGTTCCTGCAGCGGCAGGTCGTAGCCCGACAGGTGGAGCAGCGCGTACTGCAGCATCGAACCGTGGCCGTTGGACAGCACGAAGCGGTCGCGGTTGAACCACTCCGGATTGCCCGGGTTGTGGCGCAGGAAATCGTTCCACAGCACTTCGGCGATGTCGGCCATGCCCATCGGCATGCCGGGATGGCCGGACTTGGCGGCATCGACGGCATCGATGGCGAGGAAACGGATGGCGTTGGCGAGTTCGCGGCGGGTCGGCGTGGGCATGGACTGGGCAGGCGGCGGCGGGAGCCGGCAATTGTCCCACGCCTGCGGCGTCGCTGCCCGGCAGCCGGGCGCAGTGCCGGGAATCCGCGCCCGCCGGCGCGCAAGGGCGGCGGCGGGCGGCCGACTCATAGCCTGAGCAGGATTCCACATCCTGTGGAATTCTGCTGCCGCGAGTCCGGCGCATGTCCGGACTCGCTTACGCGAATCAGCACTTGCGTGCTCGATTCGCGTCGGGCCATCCGTGGCCCGACTGAGAGGCTGAAAACTCTCAGCCTCTCAGTGCGGGCCGGGCGTGGCGCCTGCCGCCACGGGCACGGCACCCGGGCCGTCCGGCGTGCCGTCCCCATCGTCATCGCGCTCGCCCTTCGACACCAGCGCGGCGATACCCAGGTCGCCGGTAACGTTCACGGTGGTGCGGCACATGTCGAGGAAATGGTTGACGCCCAGCACCAGGCCGATGCCCTCGGCCGGCACCCCGACCATGGTGCAGATCAGCGCCACCACCGGCAGCGAGCCCGAGGGCACGCCGGCGGTGCCGATGCCGCCGAGGATGCACACCAGCATCACCAGCACCTGCTGGCCGAACGACAGGTCCACGCCGAAGAACTGCGCCAGGAAGATCACCGTCACGCCCTCGAACAGCGCGGTGCCGTTCTGGTTGGCGGTCGCGCCGATGGTCAACACGAAGCGCGAGACCTTGCGCGGCAGGCCCAGCTTCTCGTCAGCCACGCGCAGCGCGGTGGGCAGGGTGGCGTTGCTCGACGCGGTGGAGAACGCCAGCAGCATCGCCTCCTGCACGCCGCGGAAGAACTTCAGCGGCGACCAGCCGCCGACCAGGCGCAGCGCCAGCGAATAGGTCACCACCATGTGCAGCGCCAGCGCGCCGACCACGACCAGCACATAGGCGCCCAGGCGGATCAGCAGGTCCCAGCCGAACACCACGGCCAGGTTGAACATGAAGCAGAACACCGCGACCGGCGCCAGCCGGATCACCAGGCCGATCAGGGTCATCGAGACCTCGAACAGGCCCTCGATGCCGCGCTTGAGGGTGGCGATGGCATCGGACTTGGGCGCCAGCACCAGGCCGATGCCGAACATCAGCGCGAAGAACATCAGCGCCAGGATGTTGGCGTTGCTGGAGGCGGCGTCGACCACGTTCTGCGGCACGATCGACAGCAGCATCTCCATGCCCTTGGCGCCGGTGCGGCTGTCGCTGACGATCGCCGCGGTGCGCTCGGCGCCCTCGCTGAGCAGTTGCTGCGCCAGCGCCGGGTCCACGCCCGCGCCCGGCCGGAACAGGTTGACCATCACCAGGCCGATCAGCACCGCCATGCCCGACAGCAGTACCGTCCAGGCCAGGGTGCGCCAGCCGATGCGGCCGAGCGAGGCGACATCGCCCATCTCCGAGACGCCGACCACCAGCGCCGAGAACAGCAGCGGCACGATCAGCATGAAGATCAGGCTCAGGAACAGCGTGCCCAGCGGCTGGGTGACGTGGGTGACGAGGTTGTCGATCACCGGCCGGCAATGCCAGGGCGGGGCCTGCCCGGTGCAGGCAGCGGAGGTCGCATCACTGAACGTCCAGGCGGACAGGCCGCTGTAATGCGCGACCAGGCCCAGGACCAGGCCGGCGACGAAGCCGATCGCGATCTTCCAGTGCAGCGGCATGCGATGGCGTTCGGCGGTTGTCACCATGGGCGGATCGGTCCTGAATTGTGAAGGGAGAAATGCGCAGTGCCGCGCAACCCTAGCAGAACCGCGCCCCTGGAATCCGTTCTCAGCGCTGCGGATACAGCGGTGGCAAGCCGCCATCCGGCGCTGGCGCGGGCGTGGCAGCCAGGTCGGCGCCATTGCGGAACGCCGTGCGCAGCTGCGCGCGGGCGGCGCCAACGTCGCCGCCCGCCCAGCGCGCCTGCTGCCAGGCATCGAGCGCGGCGCGCTGCGCCGGATCGCGCAGGCGCGCACGCAAGGCA
>JAFAFY010000281.1 GCA_023423235.1 Pseudomonadota bacterium | reverse complement strand
GAAGGGCACGGCCCGGCATCGGCGGGTTGGGCGCTGGTACGTCGCGGCGACGGCGCTGGTCGTGTTGTCGGCCGCTGCGGGCATCGTGCTCTTCCGTTCGCTGCCGACATTCGCGGCGTTGACGCTGCTGGTGGGCTACCAGGTGCTGGGCGGCTGGCGTGACGCGCGCACGCGCGGCGCCGGCCCGGCGGGCTTCGACGCGGTCGCCACGGGCGCGGCCTGCATGCTCGGCATCGTGCTGGCGCGGCCCTTGCTGGTTGGCGGCGCGGAGATGCCGGCACTCGCCGCGCTTGGCGCATTGGCGATGGTGCTGGCCTGGGATGCGGTGCGCTGGACATTTCCGTGGCGCTGGCATGGGGCGGTATGGCGCTATGCGCATGCCTACAAGCTCAATGCCGCGCTCTGGGGCATGGTGTCGGCACTGGCCGGCAACGTGCTGCGCAGCGCCCAGCCCTGGTCGCAACTGGTGCCGATCGCGTTGGGTGGACTGGTCATTGGCGTGATGTTCCTGCGCATGGCGCGCGGCGCTGCACCGGCGCGCCTGCAAGCACGGGTGTCAGCCCGTGCCTGAGCCGGTTACCCTGCGGCCCGCAGTCCGGGAGATGCCAGCCGTGCAATCCACCACCACGATCGCAGGCCTGCGCGCCGCGCCGGATTCGGTGCTGGGCGCGGCGGCGCGCCAGGGCCGCCCGGCGTGGAGCGAGGGCATCCACGTGCTGTGGTCGGTCTGGGTGTTCGTGGTGCCGATGTTCACCCCACGTGGCTACGACCTGCGGTGGGCCCTGCTCACGCTGCTGTCGTATCCGTTGTTCGTCGCCTTGTTCGCCGGTGCGCTGCTGCTGCCCGAACGCCGCTCGCCGTGGTGCGCGCTGGGCATGATCGTGCTGTGCTTCGGCCTGCTGCCCTGGTACGTGTCGAGCCTGAGCTATTTCGTGTTCGGCTGCGTGTTCCTGGGCGCGTTGTCGCGCAGCTCGGTGTGGCGCTATGTGCTGGCGCTGGCCGTGCTGAACGCGCTGCTGCTGGGCTGGGCGCGGGTGCTGGGCTATCCGTGGACGGCGCTGGCATGGATGCCGGTGACGACGGTGATGATCGGCCTGCTGGTGCACGTGGAGCGCCTCAAGCACCGCCAGGACGCGGCGCTGCGGCTTTCCCACGACGAGGTGCGGCGGCTGGCGGCGGTCGGCGAGCGCGAGCGCATCGGCCGCGACCTGCACGACCTGCTCGGCCACACGCTGTCGATGGTCGCGCTGAAGGCCGACCTCGCCGCGCGCCTGGTCGAACGCGATCCGGCGGGCGCGCAGCGTGAGATCGGCGAAGTCGGCGGCATCGCGCGCGATGCGCTCGCGCAGGTGCGCCAGGCGGTCAGTGGCATCCGCGCCGCGGGACTGGCTGCGGAACTGGCCTCCGCGCGGCTGCTGCTGGAAACCGACGGCGTCACGTTCGACTACCGGCTGGATGACACGGTGGCCGAGTCCGGGATGCCGCCCGAGGTCGAGGCGGCGCTGGCGATGACCCTGCGCGAGGCGGTCACCAACCTGCACCGGCATGCCCAGGCGCACACGGCGCAGGCCATGTTCTCGCGCGAGGGTGGCGCGATCCGCCTGCAGGTCCGCGACGATGGCCGCGGCGGCGCGATCGTGCCGGGCAATGGCCTGTCGGGCATGCGCGAACGTATCGAGGCGCTGGGCGGCTGGCTGCGGGTCGATGGCGACAGCGCGGGGACCCGTGTCGAGGCCTGCGTGCCGCTGCGCAGCCGCCCTGCACCGCCATCGGAGGGGTAGGTGCGACAGCATTCCGTTGCGCGGTCCGCCGCGTCTGCCGCCGTGCGTCCCGGCCGCGTCGCCTGCTAACGTCGCCGCCATGCCGCGCCTGCCCACCGCCGACGAACCGCTGCGTATCCTCATCGCCGAGGACCAGGCGATGCTGCGCGGCGCGCTGGCCGCGCTGCTCAACCTCGAAACCGACATGCGCGTGGTCGCCAGCGCCGGCGATGGCGAATCGGCCTGGCGCGAACTGCAGCGGAGCGCGCCGGACCTGCTGGTCACCGACATCGAGATGCCCGGCCTGACCGGCCTGGAACTGGCGCAGCGCATCCAGCGCCACGGCCTGCCGGTGCGGGTGGTGATCGTCACCACCTTCGCCCGCGCCGGCTACCTGCGGCGCGCGCTCGATGCCGGCGTCGGCGGCTATCTGCTCAAGGACGCGCCGGCCGAGCAACTGGCCGACGCCCTGCGCCGGGTGCATGCGGGCGGCCGCGCGATCGATCCGCAACTGGCGCTGGAGGCCTGGGGCGAGCCCGACCCGCTGAGCGAGCGCGAACGCCAGGTGCTGCGGCTAGCGGGCGAGGGCATGGGCGCGACCGGGATCGCCGCGCAGTTGGGGCTCTCGCATGGCACCGTGCGCAACTACCTGTCGGAGGCGATCGGCAAGCTCGGGGTCGGCAACCGGATCGAGGCCTACCGCCTGGCGCGGCAGAAGGGCTGGCTGTAACGGGTCCTGCAGGCAGCGTCGTCCACTGGGACGGACGACGACAGTCCCCGGCAGGGCGCGGGAAAGTGCACCCGCCCGCAACGTTGCGGGCTGATTCCGCCGCCTGATATCGAGAATCGTTATCAGATATGATGCGATCAGGTACTTGCCCTGGTCGTCCCATGGCCGGCAAGTCCGCGGCGATTCTCCCGCCGCCCGGCAGTCAGCCTCGGGCCTGCCACCGTCGCAAGCAGTGTCCTGCCTGCGCGACGGTCGCCAGCCGCCAGCCGCCGCTCCCACTGTCCATCCGCCTGCCGCCGTGCCAGGGCCTTGTCCCCGTGCGCGTGCGCTGGACCGTTCGCCCCTGTCCCGGAGTTTCCAATGCACCGCCCCCATGCGTTCCGCCGCAGCACTTCTCCAAACCGCCGCCTGTTGTCGCGGGCGCTGCTCGCCGCGATCTGCGCGATGACCGCCAGCGCCGCATGGGCGCAGCAGGCCGAAACCGATGACGCGGACACCGTGTCCACACTCGACCGGCTGGTCGTCAAGGGCGAGCGCGCCGAGGGCTACAGCGTGCGCAGGACCACCGCCGGCACGCGCTTCAATCTGGCGCCGCGCGAGATCCCGCAGTCGATCAGCATCATCAGCCACGAGCGCATCGCCGACCAGAACCTCGACGACATCATCGACGTGCTGGCCAACACCACCGGCGTCAGCAGCACCCAGTCCGACAGCGAGCGCACCGAGTTCTACGCGCGCGGCTTCTACATCGACAGCTACCAGTTCGACGGACTGCCGACGCAGATGGTGCAGAACTGGAGCTACGGCGATTCCGGGCTCGATCTGGCGCTGTACGACCGCGTGGAGATCGTGCGCGGCGCGACCGGCCTGCTGACCGGTGCCGGCAATCCGTCGGCCTCGGTGAACCTGGTCCGCAAGCACGCCGACAGCGCCGAGTTCACCGGCAGCGTGTCGCTCAACGTGGGCGAGTGGGGCCGCAACCGGACCACGGTGGACGTGACCACGCCGCTCAACGCCAGCGGTACGGTCCGCGCGCGCGCGATCGGCAGTTACCTGGAAACCGACGCGCAGATGGCGCGCTACGACCAGCGCAAGACCCTGGGCTATGTCGTCGTGGATGCCGACCTCACGCCCGACACCCAGCTCAGCGTCGGCTACGACTACCAGCACAAGCGCGCCAACGGCGCGACCTGGGGTGGGTTCCCGATGTGGTTCTCCGACGGCAGCTCGACCGGCTATCCGGTCACGTTCAATCCGTCCACGGACTGGACCTACTGGGACACCACCAGCAAGCGTGCATTCGCGACCCTGCAGCACGGATTCGCCAATGACTGGAAGCTCAGGATCGGCGCGACCCACGACAGGACCGATGCCGACGACAAGCTGTTCTATCCCGCCTACTCGGCATTCGATCGCCAGACCGGAAGCGGCGTCACCCCGATGGCCGGCTTCTACAACACCCATCGCAAGGTCGACGCCCTGGACGGCTATGTCGATGGGCCGTTCCAGGCGTTCGGGCGGGAACACCAGTTCATGGCCGGCCTGGGCTACAACAAGCGCGAGTTCGCCAACTATGGCGATTTCCAATGGGGTTGGGCGCCGCTGGACAACTATCTGGGCTGGACCGGCGACTTTCCCGAGCCGCAGTGGCTCGAGGCGCTGCCGCTGCAGAGCCAGGGCACCATCACCCAGAAAGCCGGCTACGCCGCGACCCGACTGTCGCTGGCCGACCCGCTGAAGCTGATCGTCGGCGCGCGCTATACCGAGTGGCAGAGCGAGGGTGAGCTGGACAGTCTCGGCGCGTCGGCGGACCGCAGCCACACGTCGACCACGCCCTACGCCGGCCTGGTCTACGACATCGACGCCACCTGGTCGACCTACGCCAGCTACACCGAGATCTTCCAGCCGCAGGTCGCGCGCGACATCGACGAGCGCTACCTCGATCCGGTCGACGGCAAGAGCTACGAGGTCGGCGTCAAGGGCGCGTGGTTCGACAACCGGCTCAACGCCTCGCTGGCCGTGTTCCGCATCGAGCAGGACAACGTGGCCCAGGTGACCGACCAGCAGATTCCCTCGCGTCCGGGCGAGTTCGCCTACATCGCCGCGCGCGGCACGGTCAGCCGCGGCTTCGAATTCGAGCTCAACGGCGAACTCGCGCCCGGCTGGAATGCGACCTTCGGCGTGTCCCGCTACGTGGCCAAGGACATCAACGGCGCCGACATCAACCCGCGCCTGCCGCAGTCCACGCTCAAGGCGTTCACCAGCTTCACCCCGCGCAGTGCGCCGGAGCTGACGGTCGGTGGCGGCGTGAACTGGCAGAACGGCATCTATTACCCGATGCCGGTCGGCGGCCGGTTCGAGCAGGAAAGCTACGCCCTGGTCAACGCCTTCGTCCGCTACCGCCTGGCACCGCAGTTCACCGCACAGTTGAACCTCAACAATCTGCTGGACAAGGTGTATTTCTCGCAGATCAGCGGCTACGGCGCCTACGGCGACAAGCGCAACGGCCAGCTGACCTTCACCTACAGCTTCTGAGCACGCCAGCCGGTGCCTTGCGGTACCGGCGGCCTTCCGACCAAGGACCCGCCATGCATCCCGATCC
>JAFAFY010000278.1 GCA_023423235.1 Pseudomonadota bacterium | reverse complement strand
TTCGATCGGCCACCCGATCCGCTACCCGCGCAATAGCCTGGGCTACGTCGACCGCTTCCTGCACATGATGTTCGAGGTGCCGAGCGAGCCGCTGGAGCTCAACCCGGTGGTCGCCAAGGCGATGGATCTGCTGTTCATCCTGCACGCCGACCACGAGCAGAACGCCTCGACCTCGACCGTGCGCCTGGTCGGCTCCACCGGTGCCAATCCCTACGCCTCGGTCGCCGCCGGCATCGCCGCGCTGTGGGGCCCGGCGCACGGTGGCGCCAACGAGGCCGTGCTCAAGCAGCTGGCGGAGATCGGCGATGCCGAGAACGTCGACCGCGCGGTCGCCCGCGCCAAGGACAAGAACGACAACTTCCGCCTGATGGGCTTCGGCCACCGCGTGTACAAGAACTTCGACCCGCGCGCGAAGATCATCCGCGAGATGACCCACAAGGTGCTGGGCGAGCTGGGCGTCAACGATCCGCTGCTGGAAGTTGCCCTCAAGCTGGAGGAAGCGGCGCTCAAGGACGACTACTTCGTCGAGCGCAAGCTCTACCCGAACGTCGACTTCTACAGCGGCATCATCTACAAGGCGCTCAACATCCCCACCGAGATGTTCACGGTGATGTTCGCGATCGGCCGCACCGCCGGCTGGGTGGCGCACTGGCTGGAACAGCAGGTCGACCCGGAAGCCAAGATCGGCCGCCCGCGCCAGATCTACACCGGCTACGACGTGCGCGACTACAAGGATGCCGCGCAGCGCTGAGGCGCCTGCCGCTGCAATGGCCTTGCAAAACGCCCCGCAATCGCGGGGCGTTTTCGTTCAGGGGGTTCGTCGGGTTCCCTGTGTCCCGCGCGCTGCGGCGGCCGCGGCCGGCTCAGTTGGCTTGTGGCGCGGGCTCGGGCGGTGCGGGCTCGGGCGGTGCGGGTTGTTCGGGCGGTGCCGGCCCGTCTGTGGCCGGGGCCGGCGGTGCCGCGCTGCCGGGGCGGACCGGCCGGAACGGTGGCGTCGACATCACCATCTCGGCCAGCGAGTAGGCCAGCTCGCGCTCGGCCAGGATCGCGCCGTCGGCGCCATGCTGCAGCAGATGCCGGACCTCGCTGTCGCTGTGCGCGCGCGCCAGCACGGTGATCGCGGGGTTGAGTGCCTTCATGCGCTCGATCGCCTCGCCGGCCTCGAACACCTGCGGGATGGCGAAGATCGCCAGCGCCGCGCGCTCGGGCGCGGCCTCGCGCATCACCGGCTCGGAGGCGACGTTGCCACGTACCACCAGCAGGCCGCGGTCGCGTGCCTTGCGCACCAGTTCGGCGTCTTCCTCGACGATCACCAGCGGCACATCGCGCTGCTGCAGCAGTTCGGCCAGCTGCCGGCCGACCCGGCCGTAGCCGACCAGGATGGCGTGGCCGTGCAGCTCGGGCGGGATCACCTGGATCGGCTCCACCGGCTCGGGCGCGGCCGCGGCGGCCGCGGCCTTCTTCTTCGCCTGCCAGCGGTCCAGCAGGCCGAAGATCAGCGGGTTGGCCATGATCGAGATCAGCGCGCCGGCCAGCACCAGCGAGCGGCCGTCGGGCGGCAGGATCTCCAGTGCCACGCCGAGCCCGGCGATGATGAAGGCGAACTCGCCGATCTGCGCCAGGCTGGCGGAGATGGTCAGCGCGGTGCTGGTGGGATGCTTGAACGCGCGCACGATCAGGAACGCCGCGGCCGACTTGCCGAAGATGATGATCAGTGCCGTCGCCAGCACCTGCCACGGGTGCACCAGCAGGATGCGCGGGTCGAACAGCATGCCGACCGAGACGAAGAACAGCACCGCGAACGCGTCGCGCAGCGGCAGCGAATCGTTGGCGGCCTTGTGGCTGAGTTCCGATTCGTTGAGCAGCATGCCGGCGAAGAACGCGCCGAGCGCGAACGACACGCTGAAGATCGCCGCCGAGCCGAACGCCACGCCCAGCGCGATCGCCAGCACCGACAGCGTGAACAGCTCGCGCGAGCCGGTGCCGGCGATGCGTTCGAGCACCCAGGGGATCACCCGGCGTCCGACCAGCAGCATCACCGCCACGAACATCGCCACCTTCAGCAGGGTCCAGCCGATGCTCAGCAGTACCGCGCCGAACGTCGTCTGCTCGCCGCCGGTGCTGTGCACCACGTCCGCCAGCACCGGCATCAGCACCAGGGCGATGACGCAGGCCAGGTCCTCGACGATCAGCCAGCCCACCGCGATCTTGCCGCGCGTGGTGTCGAGCAGGCGGCGCTCCTCCATCGCCCGCAGCAGCACCACGGTGCTGGCGGTGGCCAGGGCGAAACCGAACACGATGCCCTGGACCGTCGGCCAGCCCATCAGCGCCGCCAGGCCCCAGCCGAGCAGGGTGGCGACGGTGATCTGGGTCAGCGCGCCGGGAATGGCGATCGCCTTGACCGCCATCAGGTCCTTGAGCGAGAAGTGCAGGCCGACGCCGAACATCAGCAGCATCACGCCGATCTCGGCCAGCTGGTTGGCCAGTTCCTGGTCGGCGACGAAGCCGGGGGTGAACGGTCCGACGAGGACGCCCGCGACCAGGTAACCGACCAGAGGCGAGAGCCGCAGGCGGTTGGCGAGGGCGCCGAAGACGAACGCCATGCCGAGGCCGACGGCAATGATGTTGATCAGGTCGGTGTTGTGCGGCATCGGGGGAAATGCACGGGACAGGCGTTGCAGTGTCGCCCACGGGTGGGGAAGCGGCAACCCGCGACGATGGCGGATGCTGCGTTGCCGATGCACCCGGTCACATCGGATGCATCCGCGCCTGCGCTCGCTGAAGCGCATGGACCACGTCTGGAATGCAATGCGGGTTGGCCACGCCGCCCCGGCGCTGGTCGAAGGAGACGAGGCGCAAGGACATGCGCCCTCTGTAGTGAATGAAGTCCCAGGCGCCCGCGCCGTCGCTCCGGAACTGGTGCGGTTCGCGACGAAGGCAGGGCGCAAGAAGGGCTGATCTGCGCGATTTCCCAGTTCCCTTCGTGGCCGAATGGCGGCTGGGGTTGCTTCGTCCCCAGCCCAACCCTCTCCCGCGTGCGAGAGGCGGCGATACCGTGTTGCTGGATGTTCGTCCCGATCAAAAAAAAAAAGATGCCCCGGCGAGCCGGGGCATCCTGCGTGGGCGTGGCCGTCCGGGGCCGGTTACCAGGTGTAGCTCACCCGCGCATAGCCGAAGGCGCCGCCGAAACCGAACGGCGAGAGATTGCTGTAGGGGAACTGGCCGTTGGTCGAGTTGGCGAAGGTGTTCTCGTCCGGGTACTCGTTGAGCACGTTGTCGGCGCCCAGTGTCAGCGTCCAGTTGTCGCCGGGCTTGTAGCTGGCCGAGACGTCCACCAGCCACTTGGCGCCATAGGTCTGGTCGTTGGCGGCGTTGTTGGGCGTGGTGGCGACGCTGCCATAGCGCGTGGTGGCCGCCGAGAAGGCCCAGTCGGCGGTGGTCCAGGTGCCCGAGAGCAGCAGCTTGTTGCGCGGGAAGCCCTGTTCGATGCGACCGATCTCGACGCGGTCGATGCGCTCGAGGTCGAGCCCGATCGCCTCCAACTCCGGCGGATTGTCGGCGATGCGGGTCACCTCGGTCTTGGTGTGGTTGTAACCGGCGGTCAGGTCCAGCGCGCCGCTGGCCAGGTCCCAGCGGTAGCTGCCGACCACATCGATACCGCGGGTGCGGGTATCGATCGCGTTGGTGAAGTAGCGGCCACCGTTGACGCCATAGATGCCTTGCGATTCCAGGTGGGCGCGCACTGCATCGCCGGTGAGGTTGGACGAGAGGGCGATGCGGTCGTCGACATCGATCTGGTAGGCGTCGACGGTCACGTACAGGTTGTCGACCGGCTGCAGCACCAGGCCGAGGCTGTAGGACAGGGATTCCTCGGGTTGCAGCGCCTCGGCGCCGAACGCCTGCGCCACCGCGCTGCTGGCCGGGAAGGTACGGATCTCGAAGGGCGTGGCGATGCCGGGCAGGAACACGGTGCTGACGGTCTGGAAGTACTGCTGCGCCAGCGACGGCGCACGGAAGCCGCTCGACACGGTGCCGCGCAGCGCGACCGCATCGGTGAAGGCATAGCGCGCGGACAGCTTGCCCGAGGCCTGGCTGCCGAAGTCGTCGTAGTCCTCGAAGCGCCCGGCCAGGCCGGCCGAGAACTGCTCGGTGAAGTCGGCTTCGAGGCCGGCGTAGACTGCGTAGCTGTCGCGCTTGTAGGCGCCCGAGACCTCGGGGGCGAAGCCACCGAAGCCCTGCGCGCCGCCCGGCGCTCCGGCCACGCCACTGCCGGCGTCGGCATACGAGCCGTACTCGCCCGGCGACTGGTTCCACTTTTCGTTGCGGGCCTCGGCGCCGAGCGAGAGCGTCACCGGATAGGCCAGCCCCCAGTCGAGCTGCTTGCTGACGTCGAGATTCACGATGTTCTGCGTGGTCTCCAGGGCGCCGTCGTAGAACGACGTCAGCGACGTCGGGCCCAGGCTCGCATTGAGGGTGTTGCGGGTATAGAACTCGAGGTGGTTGTAGCCGTAGTTGTAGCTCAGGTCCCAGGCCCACTCGCTGGCGGTGTGGCCCTTGATGCCGGCGACGATCGAGCGGTCCTTGGAGATGTTGTTGATCTCCGGCAGGAAACCGTCGGGGTAGATCGAGCGGATGTTCTGGGTGGGGTTGCCAGGCGCGCGGAAGAACGCGAACGAGGTGATGTCGCGGTTGCTGGCGGTACCGAACGCGTAGCCGCTGATGGTGTCGGTGAAGGCGAAGTCGGTATTGAAGCCGACCGCGGCGAAATCGACTTCCGGCTCGCCGATGACGAATGCCTTCTGGCCCAGCGCCGGCTGGCTGGCGCCGGGGGTGCCCGCGAACGGCCGCGCCCGGTTGGTCGAATCCTGCTGGCCGACCTGCGCCGAGAGATGCAAGAAGCCGCGGTCCTCGCCCAGTGCGATGCCGGTGTCGCCGGCGATCTGCGACTGCTTGCCGTCGCCGGCCGAGTACTGGCCGTAGTTGACCGCCAGGCTGCCGCCCTGCGAGGCACCCTTGAGCACGACGTTGACCACGCCGGCGATGGCATCGGAGCCGTATTGCGCCGAAGCGCCGTCGCGCAGCACTTCGACGCGTTCGATTGCCGAGACCGGAATGGTGTTGAGGTCCACCGGCGCGGAGCCGCGGCCGATGGTGCCGTTGAGGTTGAGCAGCGAGGAGGTGTGGCGGCGCTTGCCGTTGACCAGGACCAGCACCTGGTCGGGCGCCAGGCCGCGCAGCTGCGCCGGGCGGATGGCGCTGGTGCCGTCGGTCAGCGCCGGGCGCGGAAAGTTCAGCGAGGGCAGCGCGCGCGACAGCGCGGTCGCCAGCTCGGTGGTGCCGGTGGCCTGCAGCGCCTCGGCGGTGATGATGTCGATCGGCGACTGCGACTCGGCCACGGTGCGGTCGCTGACGCGGGTGCCGGTCACGATCAGCGTGTCCAGGGTCGAGGTGCGGGTCTGGGGCTCGCTGGCGGTATCCTGGGCCAACGCCACGGGTGCAGCCAGGGCCAGTGATACGGCCACTGCGAGGGGGAGGCGGGAGAGCTGCATCTGGAGAAACCTTTGTTTTCTGTGAAGTCCAGGGGATTGGACTGGTTTGTTGCATTGGCGTCAATATCGACAATA
>JAFAFY010000090.1 GCA_023423235.1 Pseudomonadota bacterium | reverse complement strand
AGCAACGACAGGAAGCGCGGCGTCAGCAGGCGCTCGGGCGCGACGTACAGCAGGTCCAGTTCGCCGGCCAGCAGCTGGCGCTCGACCCGCTGCGCGGTCTCGCCATCGAGCGTTGAATTCAGGTAGGCCGCGCGTACGCCCAGTTGCAGCAGTGCGTCGACCTGGTCCTGCATCAGCGCGATCAGTGGCGAAACCACGATCGCCACGCCATCGCGCAGCAGCGCGGGCACCTGGTAGCACAGCGACTTGCCGCCGCCGGTGGGCATCAGCACCAGGGCATCATGGCCGCTGGCGACATGCTCGACGATGGCGGCCTGTTCGCCGCGGAACGCGGCATGGCCGAAAACGCGCTGCAGCACTTCGAGCGCGCGTGGGTGCTGCAGGGAAGACATGGGGACAAGGATACCGGAGGTCCGCCCCGGCCTATCGGGGAATGCGGGCGGCGTATGCAGGAATGTGTGGTGCGGCCTGGTGGTGGGGCAGTGCTTCCCGGATCAGCGGCCGGTCAGCCTCCAGTTGGAGGAACGCCCCCCTAGTCCGGGGGGGCGTCAGAGGTGCGGGGGCTGTGAGCGCCTTGCGCGGCGCGCGGGTTCCGCAATGCGAAACCCGCGGTCGCCATGCCGCGTCGCGTGGCGACGTCACTGCAGCAGCGAGCGCAGCATCCAGGCGTTCTTCTCGTGGGTCTGCAGGCGCTGGGTCAACAGGTCCTCGGTCGGGTCGTCGTCGGCATCGTCGGCGACGTCCAGCGCCTTGCGCGCGGTGCGGCAGACGGCCTCGTTGCCCAGCACCAGCTGGCGCACCATCTCGCGCCAGTCCGGTGCCTTCTCCAGGCCGGGTTCTTCCTTGATCGAGGACAGCGCGATGAACTCCGCGTACGATCCCGGCGCGTTGTAGCCCAGTGCGCGGATGCGTTCGGCGATCTCGTCGAGCGCATTCCACTGCTCGGTGTACTGGGTCTCGAACATCACGTGCAGCGCGTTGAACATCGGGCCGGTGACGTTCCAGTGGAAGTTGTGGGTCTTGAGGTACAGCGTGTAGGCATCGGCCAGGAATGCCGACAGGTGTTGGGCGACCAGCTTGCGATCGGCGTCGCTGATCCCGATATCGATGGCGGGCGCACTCGATCCGGCGGCGGGCGAAGCCACTGCAGCCGGCTTGGCCGGCTCCTTTACGGTGGATTTGGCGGCGCCGGTGGTCTTGCTGGATCTGTCTTTTGCCATGTGCGGAAACTCCGTTGGATGCGGGGCAGGGCGGGACAACTGGATGGAGTCGGGATGGAAACCTGCGGCCAAGATACGGCCGCGATCGTATGGGATATGTGACTTGAAGGCAGGTTTGCAAGCATGAGCGCGGCACCGTCCCGGCAATCGATCGATGCCGCGCTGGCCCAGGCACGCGGCGCGATCGACGCTGCGCGCAGCCGCGACCGCGGCCGCCTGCTCGGCTTGTGGTCGCGCTGGCGCGGGGCACCCTCGGATGCCGATGCGCGCGCGGCCTTCGAATCGCGACTGGCCGCATCGGTGCAGGCGCGCGAGGCGCAGGCGGCGCGACTGCCGCGCGCCGAGGTGGCGGCATCGCTGCCGATCGCAGGCAAGGCCGAGGAGATCATCCAGCTGATCCGAGATCACCAGGTCGTGGTGGTGGCCGGCGAGACCGGCTCGGGCAAGACCACGCAGTTGCCCAAGCTGTGCCTGGCGGCGGGCCGCGGCGCGGCCGGCATGATCGGCTGCACCCAGCCGCGCAGGATCGCCGCGCGCACCGTGGCCCGGCGCGTCGCCGAGGAGCTGCAGGTCCCCATCGGCGGCGCGGTCGGCTACCAGGTGCGTTTCAACGACAACGTCGGCGAGAGCACCGCGATCAAGTTCATGACCGACGGCATCCTGCTGGCGGAGATCGCCAGCGACCGCTGGCTGTCGGCCTACGACACCCTGATCATCGACGAGGCGCACGAGCGCAGCCTCAACATCGATTTCCTGCTCGGTTATCTCAGGCAGCTGCTGCCGCGGCGGCCGGACCTGAAGCTGATCGTGACCTCGGCGACGATCGACACTGCGCGCTTCTCCGCGCATTTCGGCGGCGCGCCAGTGGTGGAGGTCGAAGGCCGCGGCTACCCGGTCGAGGTGCGCTATCGCCCGCTGGAGGAAATGGGGTCAGGTTCACTTTTGCCTGCGGACGCCAGGGCTGCCCGGCCCCAGCGTGGGAAAAGTGAACCTGACCCCGTTTCCGTGCTCGACGGCATCGTCGCGGCCTGCGACGAGATCTATCTGGGCGGCGGCGCCGCGCTGGGCGATACCCTGGTGTTCCTGCCGGGCGAGCGCGAGATCCGCGATGCGCACCAGGCGCTGGAGCGGCGCAAGTACCGGCATACCGAGGTGCTGCCGCTGTATGCGCGGCTGTCGGCGCGCGACCAGGACCGGGTGTTCAATCCCGGGCCGCAGCGGCGCATCGTGCTGGCGACCAACGTCGCCGAGACCTCGCTGACGGTGCCGCGCATCCACTACGTGATCGACCCCGGGTTGGCCCGGGTCAAGCGCTACAGCCCGCGGCAGAAGCTCGACCGCCTGCATATCGAGCCCATCAGCCAGGCCAGCGCGGACCAGCGCAAGGGCCGTTGCGGTCGCATCGCACCGGGCATCTGCTACCGGGTGTTTTCCGAGGCCGATTTCCTGTCGCGGCCGCAGTACACCGATCCCGAGATCCGCCGCGCGTCGCTGGCCGGGGTGATCCTGCGCATGCTGACTCTCGGTCTCGGAGAACTGGAGGGACGTGGCCGCGGCCGGCGTGGGCAGCCCGCAGGCGGGCAGGGAAACGCCGCTCTGATCGAGGACTTCCCCTTCGTCGAGCCGCCCGACCCGCGCGCGATCGCCGATGGCTGGCAGCAGCTGACCGAACTGGGCGCGATCGATGCCCAGCGCCGGCTCACCGCGACCGGCCGCAGCATGGCGCGGCTGCCGATCGACCCGAAACTCGCCCGCATGCTGGTCGCGGCGCAAGCACACGGCTGCCTGCACGAGATGCTGGCGATCACCGCGTTCCTCGGCATCCAGGACCCGCGCGAGCGCCCGGCCGACCAGCGCGCGGCCGCCGACGCCGCGCATGCGCAGTTTGCCGATCCCAGATCCGAATTCGTCGGCATCGTCACGCTGTGGAACGCCTACCGGCAGGCGCACGAGGACCTGACCCAGTCGCAGCTGCGCAAATGGAGCGAGAAGCACTTCCTCGGCTTCCTGCGCATGCGCGAGTGGCGCGAGCTGCATCGCCAGTTGAAGCTGCAGTGCGAGGAACTGGGCTGGCGCGACGCTGCGCCCGGCGCGCCGCCGGATGTCGAGGACGGGCAGGCGCGCGCGGTGTCGAAGCGCGCCGGGTCCGGGCGCAGGCAACGGTCCGTGTCCGACGCGTCAGAGCCGGTGCCGGCAGCCGCTGCCCAGCCTGCAGGCGAAGGCGCGCGCCGCTATGCCAGCCTGCACCGGGCGTTGCTCGCGGGCCTGCCGACCCAGGTCGGCCACCGCGGCGAACCGACCGGCGGCGGCCGCGTCAGCGGCCAGTTCGAGGGGCCGCGTGGGCGCCGGTTCCAGCTGTTCCCGGGCTCGGCGCTGGCGAAGAAGCCGCCGCCGTGGGTGCTGTCGGCCACCCTGCTCGATACCGAGCGGGTGTGGGCGCTGACCAACGCGGCGATCGAGCCGGACTGGGTGATCGCCGAGCTCGACCACCTGCTGGCGCGCCGCCATCACGACCCGCGCTGGTCGCGCGCGCAGGGCCGGGTGATCGGCAGCGAGCAGATCAGCCTGTTCGGCCTGGTGCTGGCACCGAAACGGCCGGTCGACTACGGCCGCCTGTATCCCGAGGAGGCGCGCGCGATCTTCCTGCGCGACGGCCTGGTCAGCGGCGAGATCAACACCCGCGCCGGTTTCGTCGAGCGCAACCTGCGCACCCTGGCGCAGGCGCGCGAGGAAGAGGCCAAGCAGCGCCGCGCCGGGCTGGTGGTCGACGAGGACTGGATGGCGCAGTGGTACGCGCAGCGGCTGCCGGCGGACGTGCTTTCGGCGCAGGCGCTCGATGCCTGGTACCGCAAGGCGCCCGATGCCGCGAAACGTGCGCTGGAATGGCGCCGCGAGGATCTGCTGGTCGCCGACGGCGTGGATGCGGAACTGTTCCCCGCGTTCATCGCACTGGGCGAGGCGCGGCTCGCGGTCGGCTACCGGTTCGAGCCGGGCGCGGTCGACGACGGCATGACGGTCTCGGTGCCGCTGCACCTGCTGGGGGCGATCGATCCGGCACGGCTGTCGTGGCTGGCGCCTGGCTTCGTCGAGGACAAGGCCGCGGCGCTGATCCGCGGCCTGCCCAAGGCGCTGCGGCGCAACTTCGTGCCGGCACCGGATTTCGCCCGTGCATTCGCCGAGACCTGGCGTGGCGGCGATGGCGATGCCTTCACCGGCACCCTGGCGCGGTTCCTGAAGAAACTCGCCGGTGTTGAGATTGCGGCGTCGGACTTCGACGAATCCGCGCTGGAGCCGCACCTGCGCGCGAACCTGCGGCTGGTTGATGTCGGCCGCGACCGCAAGGGCGCCACGGTGCTGGCCGAATCGCGCGATCTCGACGACCTGCGTGCTCGTTTCGGCGCACGCGCCGCGCAGGCCTTCGCTGCGCATGCCGCCGATGGCATGCAGCGTCGCGCCCTGACCACGTTCCCGGAGACGCCGGTGCCGGTGTCGATCCCGGGCGCCGGCGGCCTGCCTGCCTGGCCGGCGTTGCAGGACGACGGCGACAGCGCCTCGCTGGCCGTGCATGCCGACGCCGCCAAGGCGCGAAGGCTGCACCCGCAGGGCGTGCGCCGGCTGCTGCGCATCGCCCTGGCCGAGCGCGCCCGCCAGGCGCGCCGTCAGTTGCCGGTGCAGGCGAAGACCGCACTGCTTTACGCCGCGATCGAATCCGCGGCGCCGCGTCCGGGCAAGGACGGCGACCGCCTGCGCGAGGACCTGGTCGATGGCGCGCTGACCGCGCTGCTGCAGGACGGACTGGAGACCATCCGCGACGCCGATTCCTTCGCCGCCCACGCCGACGCCGTGGGCAAGGCGCTGTTCGGCGAGGCGATGGCGCGGCTGCAGCGCGCCGAGGCGATCCTGGCGCTGGTTGCTGACGTCCGCGCGAAGCTCGACTCCAGGCTCATCGGCTGGGCGCGCGCCAATCTCGACGACATGCAGGGCCAACTGGCGGCGCTGGTGCCGCCGGGGTTCCTGCGCGACGTGCCGGCCGAGGCGCTGGCGGCGTATCCGCGCTATCTCAAGGCGCTGGCGCTGCGCGCCGAACGCGCGCTGCGCGACCCGCAGCGCGACCAGCAACGGATGCTCGACATCAAGCCTTTCGCCGACGCGCTGCTGGAACATGCCGCGGCCGGCGATGCGCAGGCGTCCGAGTGGCAGGCGCTGCGCTGGGACATCGAGGAGTTGCGGGTGTCGCTGTTCGCCCAGGAGCTGGGCGCGAAAAGCGGGGTGTCGGCAAAGAAGCTCGCCGCGCGGCTGGCGGCGCTGCGGTAAGACGAAGGTTCGAGGGGCCTGGCGTCACCGCTTGCCGGACTTCCGGGCCCAGGTTCCGTGGAGCCGGTTGACGCCTAGGATTCTCCTACGGTGTCTTCCGGGGCTCGACGGTGAACAAGCGGAAAGCGCCATCGGTGTCTTCCGGCAATTCATGGAACTCGACCTGTAGGCGTCGCAGCGCCCGAGCCCAATATGCGTATGCCTGCAGATCGCGCCGAAACACGGCAATCAGCCAACGTTCGCTCGATCGGGTCAACAGTTCTCGCGTGGCCCACGTCGCCAACCCTGATCGGCGGTACTTCGGCAGTACGAACAGATCGGCGAGCTCGAGCACTGGCGTGCTTTCGAGCTCTGTGTCCTCGACCAGTACGAATCCTGCAATGTTGCCGTTGACGAGGAGAATTCGTGCCCAACCCGGCGAAGTGCGCAGGTTCGTTGCGATGGCATTTGCATCGCAATCATATCTGCCGTCTAACGCGAGGTCCTCGTCACTCCACGAGGATGCCTCGAAGAAGTACAGCTGCATCAGTTGGTCAAGCAATAGTGTGTCGGAAGCACCAGCCGCGCGGATCGAGAACACCGCTTCTCCTCGACCATCGGACGCTCCCGCCGTGGTGGGCGAACAAGACGCCGGCACGAACTACCTGACCCGTTCGACCCGCGCGCGGGTGTTGAGACCGTCGATACGCAGCCACCAGCTGCCAAGCCGGCCGGGGCGGATTTCCACCGACGGGTTCTCGCGCCGCCGCGCGCCAGGCGTCTGGGTGGCATCGGTCTGCTTCCAGACCTGGCCGTTCGCCAGCTGGTACTCGCGGCCTTGCGAAAACCCCTCGAACGTCCCGGCCAGCGTGCTGTCCACCGGTTCCTGCGCCAGCGCGGCAGGATGCGGCACCGCGAGAGTCTGTTCGCCGGCCGGATGCTGCCGCCCGCCGAGCTGGGCTGCGAACCAGGCATCGAGCTGCGCGAGTTCAGCTGGATCGAGCTTGTCCAGCCCGGCAGCGCGGAACTGTTCCGCGCTCATCCGCTCGTGGATGGCGCCCTGCTGCGCGGAGGCGGCGCCGCAAGCCAGCACACAGATGCCAAAGATGATGCCGTGGACGAAACGCATGACCGGGCCCCGGGATGGGTGAAGGTATTGGAGGGCGCCAGGATGCGGCGCCGCAGTGGAGCGTCGGACTTGCTTACCTGACCTGTTCGACCTTGGCCTGGGTGTTGTAGCCGTCCACCTTGAGCCACCAGGCGCCCATCATGCCCGGGCGGATGCGTGCGCCGATGTCGTTGCCGCGCGCGCCCGACAGCGTCGCGCTGTCGACCTGCCGCCACACCTGGCCGTTGGCCAGGGTGTACTCGCGGCCACGGGCGAAGCCGTTGAACGCACCGACGATGTGGCTTTCCACCGGCTCGCGCGATGCGGCGGGTGCCGCCTGCGCACCGCCGGCAGCTTCGCGCCGGCCTTCCTCGCGGGCCTGGGCCAGGCGTGCCTGCAACTCGGCATCGGTGGTCAACGCGGCTGCAGCGGGCGCTGGCGAAGGCAGTGCCGCGCCCGCGGGGCGTCGCGCGAGCCACTGGTTGAGCCGTGCCAGTTCCTCGGCGCTGAGCTTGTTCAGCCCCGCGGCCATGAAGTCCTCAGCGGTCATCTGCTGCTCGATCCGGGGCGCCTGCTGTGCCAGCGCGGTCAGCGGGAACGTCAACAGGGACGCGAGCAGGACGGTGTGGATTTGGCGCATGGTCTGTATCTCCGGGCAGGTGGCCGCTAGTGTAGACCGTCCCCCCGCCGCCACATGAAGCGCATGTCCGACCGCCCGCACCGGCTGCTCGACAGCCTGCTGGCGCTGCCCACCACGGCGGCGCTGGGCGAGCCGCTGCGCGAGGCCCTGCGCGCGGCCGATGCCGGCGTGGACGAAAGCGGGGCGGACAACGCCAGGCCGGGTGCCACGGCAGTGGATGTGGCGCAGGCCGGGGCCGGCGAGGACGCGGCCGTACTGCGCGACACCCTCGAGGCCCTGCAGCGGCTGGGCGCGGACGGCGATGTGATCGCCGCGGCGATCGTCGATGCGGTGCCGGCGTGGCGCGATGTGGTGGTGGCGCGGGCTCCTGCGTTGGCGCCACTGGTGGATGGCCTGCGCGCGGCCGGGCAGGTGTGGTCGCTGCATGCCGAGCACGGCGGCCAGGGCAATCCGGAAGGGTTGCGTCGCCTGCTGCTGGCGCTGATCCGCGACCTGCGCGTGGTACTGATCCTGCTGGCGCGGCAACTCGCGCAGATGCGCGCGGCCGCGCGTGCCGAGCCCGCGCAACGGCAGGCGCTGGCGGCGCTGACCCGCGACATCCACGCGCCGCTGGCGAACCGGCTGGGCATCTGGCAGCTGAAGTGGGAACTGGAAGACCTGGCCTTCCGCTACCTGCAGCCCGACACCTACCGGCAGATCGCCGTACTGCTGGACGACAAGCGTGCCGGCCGCGAGCGCTACATCGCCGACGTGCGCCGCCAGCTTGGCGATGCGCTCGCAGCCCAGGGCCTGAAGGCCGATGTCGCTGGACGGCCCAAGCACATCTTCAGCATCTGGAAGAAGATGCAGAAGAAGCACGTGCCCATCAGCGAGCTTTACGACCTGCGTGCGGTACGGGTGCTGGTCGACGACATTCCCGCCTGCTATGCCGCGCTGGGCGTGGTGCATGCGCTGTGGACGCCGATTCCCAGCGAGTTCGACGACTACATCGCCCGGCCCAAGCAGAACGACTACCGCTCGCTGCACACCGCCGTGGTCGGGCCCGAGGGCAAGACGCTGGAGGTGCAGATCCGCACCCACGAGATGCACGAGGCCTCCGAGCTCGGCGTCGCCGCGCACTGGCGCTACAAGGAGACCGGTGGCTCGCAGCGGTCCTCGGCCGGCGATGCCGCGCTGGAGCGCAAGATCGAGTGGATGCGCCGCCTGCTGGAGGCCAGCACCGAGGGCGCGCGCGACGGCGAGACGCTGGCCGGGGCGCTGGATACCGAGCTGGTCGAGGACCGGGTGTTCGTGCTCACGCCCAAGGGCGAGGTGATCGACCTGCCGCAGGGTGCGACCCCGCTGGATTTCGCCTACCACGTGCACACGATGGTCGGCCATCGCTGCCGCGGCGCCAAGGTGGACGGCCGCATCGTGCCGCTCGACACCGTGCTGCACAGTGGCGAGCGGGTCGAGATCCTCACCGGCAAGACGCCGTCGCCGCGGCGCGATTGGCTGCTGGCGTCCAACGGCTTCCTGGCCAGCCCGCGCTCGCGCGAGAAGGTACGCGTCTGGTTCCACCGGCTCGACCGCGAGCGCAACGTGGCTGCGGGTCGCGAGCTGCTGGAAAAGGACCTGCGCCGGCTCGGCCTGCTGCACGCCGACCTGGCGCCGGTGCTGGCGCGGTTCAACGTCGCGACGCCCGACGAGCTGTACGTGCTGGTGGCGCTGGGCGATGTCGGCCCCAACCAGGTCGGCCGGGCATTGCTGGAACTCGAGCGCGGCGCTGGCGAGGCCGACACGGCGCCCACGCTGCCGTTGCGGCGGCCGCGGCGCGCGCCCAAGGTCGGTGACTCGGCGTTCAAGGTGGTCGGCGTGGACAACCTGCTGGTGCAGACCGCGCGCTGCTGCAGGCCGGTGCCCGGCGAGCCGATCGCCGGCTACCTCACCCGCGCGCGCGGTGTCAGCGTGCATCGCCGCGATTGCCGGGCGTTCCTGCGCCTGTCGGCGGAGCATCCGCAGCGCGTGCTGCCGGTGGAATGGGGCCAGACCTCGGGCGGTCACGAATCGGAAATCCTGGTCGAGGCGATCGACCGCAAGCATCTGCTCAAGGACCTGAGCAACCTGATCGCGCAGGAGGACGTGCACGTGCTGTCGATCGAGGGGGGGCAGCAGCGACGCGCGCGCGTGCAGTTGCGCCTGCGCCTGCGTATCGCCGATTACGGCCAGTTGGCCCGGCTGCTGGGCAAGATCGACAGCCTGCCGGGCGTGGAGCAGGCGCAGCGCGCCTGAGGGTGCCCGAGTGCGTCTGGTCGTGTGGATGCGGACCGGATGCATGTGCCCTGCGGCATGCCGGTGCTTTCAACGCAGCCAATCCACCCCACGCGCATCGCGCGCTGCAAGCCGGCCGGTGCGGGGAGCCGGAGATGCCCACGCGTCCCACGGTGACGCCGCCGTTCAGGCATTTCTTCCATACTTCGCGGCGTGAACCGCGACCCTGCCCTGACCGTGCACGCCGACGACGGCCGCAGCGACGCACTTGCGCGCCTGCGCGCGCAGGCGCCGCTCGCCCGGCGTGCGGGGCATGACGGCCGCGCGGCGCGCGTGCCGCGGCGCTGGCGCTGGATCGTCGCCGGCGCGCTTGCCGCAGTGGTGCTGCTGGTGGTGCTGGTGCGGGTGTTCGTGGTCGAGCGCGTCTGGCCGGAGACACGCGTGCAGTCGCTGCTGGGGCAGGGCGCCGCAGCGCTGGATGCTGGCCGGCTCAGTGCCGGGGACGGCAGCGGTGCGCGCCAGTTCTACGAGGCGGCGCTGGCGCTCGACCCCGACGACATGCGGCCGCGCGCCGGGCTGGCCCAGGTGGCCGAAGCCGCGGCGCTGCAGGCGCAACAGGCGCTCGATGCCGGCCGCCTGGCCGAGGCGCATGCCGCCCTGCGCCTTGCGCGCGAACTGTCCGCGCCGCGCAGGGAGACCGACGCGATCGCCGAACAGCTGCGCACGCGTGAAGCCGCCGACGCCGGGCTGCCCGAACTGCTGGCGCAGGCGCAGGCCGCGCAGGCGGCCGGACATCTCGATGGCGACGACGGCGCCGCATTGCCGTCGTACCAGCGCGTCCTCAACCTGCAGCCGGACAACGCCGATGCCCTGCGCGGCCGCGAGGATGCGCTCGGCACACTGCTCGACCAGGCGCGCGACCAGCTGCGCAGCGGCGGCCTGCGCGAGGCGGCGGACCTGATCGCCAGCGTGCGCCGCTACGACGCCGGCCATGTCGACCTGCCTGACACCGAGGCCCGCCTGACCGAGGAACTCGACGCGCTGCGGCGCCGCGCGGACGCGCACCTGGCCGGCGGTCGGGTCGAGCGCGCGGTCGCCGACTGGCACGCGCTGCTGGCCTTCGATCCTGCCGACGCCGCGGCGCTGCGTGGTCTGCGCGAAGCCGCCGCCTTCCACGCCCGCAGCGCCCGGCGGCTGGCGCAGGAC
>JAFAFY010000075.1 GCA_023423235.1 Pseudomonadota bacterium | reverse complement strand
GGCCTGCAGGCCGGGCAGGCGGTATGGCTGCGGGTGGACGCGCCGGCCGGCTATCCGATGCCGCTGTCGCTGGCGACGCGCGACCAGGTCCACCGCGACGATCTCCGCCACGTCGCCTGGCGGACGGCGATCCTGGCGACGATGCTGGTGCTGGCCCTGCTGTCGTTGGGCTTCTGGTACGGCACGGGTGACCGCAGCTACGGCTACCTGGCCGGCATGCTGCTGTTCGGTGCCGCGTATCTGGCCGCAGTCGGCGGGGAGGCCTGGCAACTGCCGTTCATCGGGCCATGGCTGGCCGAATCCGTGCGCGGGCCGCGCCTGCTCGGGGCCATGGGCCTGATCTGCACCAACCTGTTCCAGCAGCGTTACTTGGACCTGCCGCGCAAGTCGCCACGGTTCAGTCGCGTCCTGCGCGCGTTGACCTGGCTGGTCGCCGCAGTGGCGGTGGCGATGCTGTTCACCGCTGCGCCGCTGACGGCGTTGCTGGCCAATATGCTGTTGCTGGGATCGGCGATGGTGGTGCTCCTGGCGGGGTTCCGCCTGGCTTGGGGCGGCGACCGGCAGGCGCTGCTGCTGTCGCTGTCATGGCTGCCCCTGGCGGCGTTCGCCGCCTTGCGCGCAGTGGAACTGAGCAATCCGGGGATGGGCGCAGGCCCGGCGTGGCTGGGGCAGGGGCTGGCGCTCAGTTTCGCGCTGGCGGGGCTTGTGCTGACGTTCGGCTTGACCGACAAGCTGATCGAACTGCGCCGCGACCGCGATCTTGCCAGCGCACGCGCCGATGTCGATGCACTCACCGCGCTGGCCAGCCGCCCGGCGATCGAGCGCGGTCTGCGCAAGGCGGTGGCACAGGCCCACGCCCGTGGCGAGCCGCTGTCGGTGGCCTTCATCGATGTCGACCATTTCAAGTCGATCAACGATGCGCATGGGCATCGCGTCGGTGACCAGTGCCTGCATTACATCAGCCGCCGGGTGCGCAACCGCATCCGTGCGCATGACCTGCTGGGACGCTATGGCGGCGATGAACTGCTGCTGGTCATGCCGCGCGCAGGCATCGACGATGCCATCGCCACGGCGATGCGCATCCGCGCGGCGGTCAACTGCCGGCCGGTGACCATCGACGCGCTGGGCCTGGATTGCAGTCTCAGCATCGGCGTCGCCACGTTGCGGCCGGACGAGGATGCCGAGGCGTTGCTGCTGCGCGCGGACTCGGCGCTGTACGCCAGCAAGCGCGACGGCCGCGACCGCGTCAGCGCCGACCCGGCGCCTGATGCCCCCACGCATGTCCATCCCGATCCCGACGATGCCAGGACCCCAGCATGATCACATCGCGTGACCTCGCGCCCGTACCAGGCGTCGCTGCCGCCGACATCCAGCCCGGCGATGTGCTGCTGATGCGCAGCGCCGGCGATTTCTCGTCGGTTGTGGCGTGGCTGGGGGAAAGCCAGTACAGCCACGCGGCGATCGCAACCGGGCCCGACGCCGTGGTCGAGGCGATCACCGCCGGGGTGCTGACCACGCCGGTCGCGGCGCTGCTGGCGATGGACGAAGTGCCGCGGATCGATGTCTACCGCGCCGTCGCGCATGACGGCATGCCGTTCGACGACGCCGACCGCGCCAGCATCGTCGCCTGCGCCGACGGCTATCTCGGGCATCCCTATGCGAAGTACGGTCTGGTGGTGCTGGGGCTGTGGTCGGCGCTGCGCAACGCCGGCGAGATTCCGCCTGGCTGGCGCGTAGCCGTCAACATCGCCCTGCGCGTGCTGCTCGACGATGGCGGCAAGACCCTGGTCTGCAGCGAGCTGGTGTATCGCAGCCTGTCGGAATGTGCAGTCACGCCGATGGGGCGGCTGCGCCCGCGCATCCTCGAACGCATCCCCAATCCGCTGCCGCTGCCGGATATCGATCCGGTCAAGCTGCTGCAGGAAATCGCGCACATGCTGGGCTGGGACAAGGCCCGGATAGAGGGTGGGCTGCTGGCAACCGGCGACGATGCGCAGGAGACCGCGCGGCTGCATGCGCAGGCGCGGGCGATGCTCGGCCTGCCCGATGACGCCAATGCCGGGGCGCGACTATTGAAGGCAGCGACACCTGTCGAGGATGCCCACCCGAGTGCGCGACTGGTGCGGCCTCGGGATTTCGAGGTCAGCCCGTCGCTGCGGCTGGTCGGGCGCCTCAAGTAGCACCATCTCCGACAGCGGATGTCGCCGGCTCAGCCAACCGGCCTGCGCCTGACCTCGTGACATACAAGAAAGGAGCGGCCGAAGCCGCTCCTTTTTCGTTGCCTGCTTGCGGGTTGCCCCGTCAGAACTGCACGGAGAAGCGGGCGTTGGCGCCGTGATCGCGGGCTTCGTCCGCCAGTACGCCGCTGTAGCCCAGCTCCAGCAGGCTGTTGGTGGAGGTGCGTGCGGCGATGCCCAGTTCGACCAGGGCGGCCTCGTCGGTGATCGCCGCGCTGCGTGCGTCGTACCAGTTGCTGCCGTCGAACGAGAGCTGCGTTGCCCGGACCTGGTCGCCGCCCGCATGGCGGTAGCCCAGGTTGCCGCGCAGGCTCAGCCAGCTCTGTTCCTGCGCGCTGCCGCGGAGGTTGACGTTGAAGCGCAGGCCGGCGGTGCCCAGGTCGACACGGCTGTCGCCGCTGTTGCCCTGCAGCGCCGCTGTGCCACCGTCCTCGGCGAACGCGTCGTGGTCGAGGGCGATATGGGCGTACTGCAAATAGGGCTCCAGCTCCCAGGTGTCGTTGCCGAAGCGGTAGCCGACCTCCGCGAATGCCTGCCAGGCGGTGGCGTCGTAGCGGCCGTGCACGCCCGCGTCGTAACCGGCAAAGCGGACGTCGCGTTCGATGTCCAGCTCGTGCCAGGCGTAGCTGTAGCCGGCGCGGACGCCGAGCCCGCCCCAGGCCTGGGCGCCGTAGACACCGACGTGGCGGGTGTCGGCATCGCCCTTGGAGCCGCGCTGGCGGACATCGAAATCGGTGCTGCCGACTCCGCCGAACGCGCCGACCCGCCAGCCACCGTCGAACTGATGGTCGACGCCGACCAGCGCCGCGGTACCGGAGTACTGCGTGCGTGCGGCATTGCCGTCGCCGGCGATGCGTCCACCCTGGCGCTGGATCTCTACCCAGGCTCCGGTGTTGGCATCGTCGTCGCGCTGGCCGCGGAAAACATCCTGGCCGGTGGACGCACGTGCGATCGCCGCATCACGGACCAACCGGCCGCTGTCGAGCAGCACCTGCTGCGCGCTGGTATGGATCTCGCCCGACAACTGGTCGAACGCGGCCGGTGCCTCGGCTTCGCTGAGCTGGGTCAGCGGCAGCAGCAGTGTGTTGTCGTTGGAGAGGGCATCCAGCGCGCCGGCGGTCGCCAGCTGGTTGGGGCTCTGCGCCGCGGTCGCCAGTGCCGCGCCACGGGCCACGTTGAGGTCGATCGCATCGGCGCCGTAGAGCAGCGACAGCGACAGGAACGGCGACACGCTGCTGGCATCGAGGGTGTCGAACGTGCCGTCGATACCGCCATTGGCCGACAGGATGCGGTACTGCTGTCCGAGCAGGTAGGTACCCGGCAGGCTGCTCGCCACCAGGGTGCCACCCAGCAGGTTGGCGGTGCCGGTCACGTGCAGCAGGTCGGCCTGGTCGGGCGGCTGCAGCTCGGCGACGAGACGCGCGTCCGCGGTCTGGGTGTAGTCGCCATCGACGGTCAGGGTGCCGATCGAATTGCCCGGTGCGATGGTGCCCGCGACCCAGGTATCGCCCAGTGTGCCGCTGCCGCCCAGCGTGCCGCCGGCCTCGATGCGGGTGCTCCCGCCGCTGACGCTGCCGTTGACCACGGCCAGCCCGCCGGAGACGGTCAGGTCGCTGCCCCCCAGGCTGCCACCGACGAGCAGGGTGCCGCCGTTGACCTGGACGCCGCCGGCCAGGGTGTTGGCACCGTCGAACTCGAGCAGGCCCGCGTCGACGGTGGCGCCGCCGAAGCTGTTGTCGCCCGAGAGCCGCAGCCAGCCTGCGCCGCCCTTGGTCAGGTGGCCGGGGCCGCCGATGTCGTTGGTCCAGTCGTCCCAGGCCTCGCCCTCCCAGACCTTGCGGCCACCGGCGCGCGTGTCCATGACCACGTTGGTGTCGACCCGGAGCTGGCCGTAGCCTTCGATTGCCTTCTGCAGGTCCAGCAGGCCCCAGCCGTAGATGTCGTCGACGCCTTCCTCGCCGATGTCGGCCGCGGTGGTCAGCATGACGTCGCGGACCTGGTCGCTGCTGAGATAGGGGAAGCGTTCGAACAGCAGGCCCAGCGCGCCGGTGACATGCGGTGCGGCCATCGAGGTGCCGGTGTAGTCGGCGTAGGCGTATTCCACGCCGCCGTTGCGGTCCTCGAACTCGTAGCGCACGTTGCCGGCATCGTCGACGACTAGGTTGCCGCCCACCGGGCTGCCGTCGTACACGGTAGAGGTGGTGTTGGTACCCGGCGCCGTGATGCACCACTGCGCCGCGGCGCCGCAGCGCATCGAGCTTGCCGACAGCACGCCGTCCTCGTTGAGGTTGGCGACGGCCACCCAGTACTTCTCGATGTCCGGGAACAGGTATGGCGTCATGCCCGGAATCGTGGTGATCGGGCGCTGTTCCAGCGTCGGGCCCGGCGCGTTGGTGTTGCCTGCCGCGACGACCTGCAGCAGGCCCGAGCGACGGGAGGCATCGGCCATCGCCGCCAGCTGCTCGTAGATATCCGGATTGCTTTCCTCCAGGCCATCGAGCACCGCATGCACGGTGGCATTGTCGCGGATGGTGTAACCCCAGCCCCAGCTGTGGTTCATCGCGCGTACGTCCTGCGCGATCGCCTGGTCGTACATGCCCGCCAGCGCGGACGTCGAGGGGCCGACCGAAGCCGAGATGCAGCCGATGCCGAAGAACGCGCACAGGATGTCAGGAATCTCTTCATAGCTGTCGCCGAACAGGCGGGCCGAGCTCAGGGTCGCGCCCCAGGCCACGCCGTGCATGCCGGTGCCGTCGCGGTTGGCGGCCATCGTGCCGGCCACGTGGGTGCCATGGCTCTCGTAGCTGTAGCAGACCTCGCCAATGCAGTGCTCGAACGCCGGATTGATGTAGGGGCGCAGGGATTCGTCGATGTACAGCCCGCTGATCTGGACCTCGTCGCCCTCGCTGTAGAAGCAGGCGTCGAGGCCGGCCAGCGCGCTCGGGGTGTTGCACAGGGTGCCGTCTTCGAGCACGTCGGCCATCGTCAGGCCGCGGTGGTCCTTGCCGGCGAACTCGGGATGCTCGAACCCGGCGCCCGAATCGAGCAGGCCCAGGCGAACGCCCGCACCGCTGAGGCCGCGCGCGTAGGCATGGTGCGCGTTGATGGTCTCCAGGCCCCAGTCGGCCTGGAACTCCTCGGTGATCCACGCCTGCGGATCGGTCGCCGCGTCGGGCGTGTCGGCGCTCGGCGCCGCCTTCGCTGCCGGCGTGGCGGCGACTGCCGACGGCGCGCGGCGTTGCCAGCGGTTGCTGAAGCCGTCGACCAGAGGCGTGGCGGCGGTGATCTGCCGGGACGGGGTGATCTGCTGATCGGACACGAATGCCGACGCCACCGCGTCCGCGATCTGCGCGCTACGGTCCTCGGCCGTTTCAGTGGCCAGTACAGGCGTGGCGGCAAGTGCCACCAGGCTGCCGGTGATGGCGATCGCCAGGCGTGAACGCTTCGCGATGGCGCGGGGGAGGCGAGCGCGCGAATACAACACTTCAGTCATCTGTTTCTTCCCTGTGGATACGAAAACGGGTGACCACGACGCGTCACCCGGACAGGCACCTTAGGGGAAAAAATGTTCAGCGCACGTGCATGCAGCTGAACACCAGTAATTATTCGACGTCCATCACATCAACGCGCAACAGCAGGGGCGTGGCATGTCCTGCGCGATGCACGCGCACGTCCCACCGTCCCGGTTGCGTCGGCGCGCTCAGCACTACGCGTCCGTTGTCGTCGGCAACCCACCGCTGTCCGGATGCCTCGACCACACTGCCAGGCGGGACCTGGCCTGTGACTTCGCTGCCGGCTTGCACCCGCAACGGAATCCGCACGCGCGTGTTCGCTACCTCGGTGCCGGGACTGATCGGTCTCATCGACGTACCTGCTGTGATGGGCGACTGCGACGGATCGGCCGCCACGGTTGACGTGGTGGCGCGCGCGGGCACTGCCGGCGTGCATGCGGTGAGCAGCAGTGGCATTGCCAGCATCAACAGGCAACGTAACGATGGGGGCCATGATGGCGCCATGCGCGGAATCATCACCTGACGCTAGCAGATGATGGGTGAGTGGTGATGCATCGTGGTGCGAATGGCGGCATCGCCGGGCCGTTGTCCTTCAAAGGAGCAAGTCGCTGGGTTCCCGCCTGCGCAGCAACGACGACGCGGGAGGCACAGCGTTCCAGTGCCAGCCGTGGGTCGAAAGGAGAACGACAGGGGCGCCGTTGCAACCTCCGGGT
>JAFAFY010000017.1 GCA_023423235.1 Pseudomonadota bacterium | reverse complement strand
CACTACGTGGTGTTCAACATCGCCGCCTCAACCCTGTTCCTGATCGCGCTGGGCCTGGTGTACGGCATGTTCGGCACGCTCAACATGGCCGAACTGGCGATGCGCATCCGCGAGGTCGCGCCGGAGGACGTGGCGCTGGCGCGCGCCACCTGCGGGCTGCTGCTGGTGGTGTTCTGCGCCAAGGCGGCGATGCTGCCGATGTACCTGTGGCTGCCGGAAACCTACGCGCGCGCGCCGGCGGCGGTGGCGGCGCTGTTCACCATCATGACCAAGGTCGGCCTGTACGCGGTGCTGCGCGTGTTCACCCTGCTGTTCGGCGCCGATGCCGGGCCGCTGGCCAACCTGGCCTGGGACTGGCTGTTGCCGGCCGGCGCGGCGACGATGGTGCTGGCCGCGCTGGGCGTGCTGGGCGCGCCGCGGCTGCGCATCGCCGTCGCCTACCTGGTGCTGCTGTCGGCGGGCACGTTGTTCGTGGCGTTCTCGCTGGGCAACGCCGGTGGCATCTCCGCCGGGCTGTACTACCTGCCGCACAGCGTGTTCGTCACCGCGGCGCTGTTCCTGCTGGCCGACATCATCCAGCGCCATCGCGGCAGCACCGGCGATTACCTGATCCCGATCGCCTCGATGCCCGGCAAGACGGTGCCTGCGCTGCTGTTCCTGGTCGCCACGATCTCGGTCAGCGGCCTGCCGCCGCTGTCGGGCTTCATCGGCAAGCTGCAACTGCTCAATTCGGTGCCCGAGGCCGTGATCGGCTGGGTCTGGGCGGCGATCCTGGGCAGCAGCCTGATGGTGCTGATCGGTCTTTCGCGCAGCGGCACGCGCCTGTTCTGGCGGGTCGACTCGGTGCCCGAGGGCGTCGAGGCCCCGCCGCTGCGGCGCATGGAGATCGTCGCGACCCTGCTGCTGCTGGGCTACGGTATCGCCATGACCATCTTCGCCGGCCCCGTGCTGCGCTACACCAACGCGACCGCCGAGCAATTGCTCTCGACCGGCGACTACATCCAGACCCTGCGCGAAACCACGCCGCGGATCCGGGAGCCCTCGCCATGAGGCGGCGCTTCCTGCCCTCGCTGCCGCAGAGCCTGACGGTCTTCATCTTCTGGCTGCTGATGGCCGAGGACTACGGCCCGGGCAACATCGTCATGGCGCTGCTGCTGGCGTTCCTGATGCCGCTGCTGGCGGCGCGGCTGGAGCGCGAGTTCGCCCGCCTGGACAAGGTCGGCAAGCTGATCCCGCTGGGCGGGCGGCTGCTGTGGGACATCCTGGTGGCCAACATCACCGTCGCCAAGCAGGTGCTGGGGCCGCAGTCGAAGCTGAAGTCGCAGTTCGTCTGGGTGCCGCTGGACCTGACCAACATCCACGGCATCTCGGCGCTGACCAGTGTCATCACCCTGACCCCGGGCACCGTGTCGGCGGAACTGTCGGAGGACCGCCGGCACCTGTTGATCCACTGCCTCAGCACCGACGATCCCCAGGCCCTGATCGCCGAGATCAAGGACCGCTACGAGGCACCGCTGCGCGAGGTATTCCCATGATCGACACCATCGTGACGGGCAACGTCCTGAGCGACACCCCCATGATCGAGATCGCCATCGTCGCCGGCATGCACCTGGTCGGCCTTGCGATGCTGATGTCGACCTGGCGGCTGCTGCGCGGCCCCACCGCGCCGGACCGCATCCTGGCGCTGGACACGCTCTACGTCAGCTCGATCGCCCAGCTGATCCTGTTCGGCATGCTGCTGGGCACCGAGATCTACTTCGAGGCGGCGCTGATCATCGCCATGCTCGGCTTCGTCGGCACGGTGGTGCTGAGCAAGTACGTGATCCGCCGGGACATCGTCGAATGAGCATCGTCTTCGACATCGTCATCGCCGCGCTGCTGGTGGTCGGCTGCTTCTTCATCCTGCTGGGCGCATTCGCGCTGGTGAAGCTGTCGGACTTCTTCCGCCGCGTACATGGGCCGGCGAAGGCCAGCACCCTGGGCGTGGGCTGCATCCTGATCGCCTCGATCCTCTACCACGCGGTCAACGGCAGCGGCGTGCATCCGCGCGAACTGCTGATCACCGTCTTCCTGTTCCTGACCGCGCCGATCAGCGCGCACCTGATGTCGCGCGCGGCGCTGTCGCTGATGGACAACCGCCCGCCGCACCCGGGCCGCACGCCCGATGCCGACGCGCCGGTGATCGACCACGACGACCCGGCGCCCGACGAGCGCCGCTGAGCACCGCTGCCGCTGCGGTCCGCCATCCCAACCGGCGGCGCGCTGGTCCGCGACGCGCGCGGGCGTGTTCGCAGCGATACGGCGCGGGACAATCGCAACGGGCCGAGGGCCGGGCAACGACGCGGAGGGGCTCCCGCGAAACTCCCGCCGCCGCAGTCCGGCGAGCCGCGCGTCCTGCGGGTCTGACGTTGCAGGCCGGGTCGCGCGGGCCTAGCGCATCAGCGCCAGTTCCAGCACCACCCAGACCACGAACGCCGCCAGCAGCACGCCACCCTCGGCGCGGCTGACGCGCAGGTCGCCGCGCAGCATCGGCACCAGCACCAGCACGAAGGCCAGCGTGGCCGGCAGTTCCAGCAGCGAGAACGACGCCGGCAGCGACAGCGGCGCGATTGCGGCCATGCCGCCGACGATCACCAGCAGGTTGAACAGGCTCGATCCCAGCACATGGCCGGCGACCACGTCGCCCTGGCCGCGGCGCGCGGCCAGCACCGCGACCACGACTTCCGGCAACGCCGTGGCGATCGCCACCGGCAGCAGGCCGACCAGCAGCGGCGACAGCTCCCAGGCCGTGCCCAGGCCCAGCGCGCCCTGCACGGTGTACCTGGCGCCATAGAACAGCAGCGCCGCGGCGATCGCGATGCGCACGAGGTTCAGGCCCAGCAGCGGCCGGCTGACGGCGAACGCGGCCAGCGTTTCCCGCACTTCCAGCGATTCCCGGCGACCGCGCACCAGCAACAGCGCCAGCATCGCCACTGCGCCGAGCAGCAGGACGGCGCCTTCGCCACGCCCCAGCGTGCCGTCGCGGCCGAAGAACACCAGCGCCAGCGTCGCCAGGGCGAGCGCGGTCAGCAGCGGCCCGAGCACGCGCATGCGCAGCAGCAGCGGCGCCGCCAGTGCGGCGAGACCCAGTGTCAGGCCCAGGTTGACCAGATTGCTGCCGACCGCGTTGCCCAGCGCCAGATGCGGCTGGCCGGCGGCGAAGGCATGCAGGTTGACCGCGAATTCCGGCAGCGAGGTGCCGAACGCGACCAGCAGCAGGCCGGCGACGAACGGCGGCATGCCCAGCCGCTGCGCCAGACCCGACGCGCCCTTGAGCAGCGAATCGCCGCCCAGCGCCAGCAACAGCACGCCCAGCAGCATCAGGCCGATCGATACCAGCATCTCGCATCTCCCCGGCCCGGACGCGGGCCAACCCGGGCGATTCTAGGCGGGTTGGGCGCGCGTTGTCCGCGGTGCGCCCGCTGCCATCACGCGGGCAGCGGCGCAGCCCCGTCGCCGCGTCAGCTGCAACCCTCGACGTAATCCACCTGCGGCGGCAGGCCGATGCGCCATGCCGTGACCCTGCCGTCGTCGCCGGTCTCGAACACCAGGGCCGCATCGCCATCGGCCACGCGCAGGTAGTGCGCGCCCTCGACGTACTTGTGCGGCGAGGCTTCGACACGGTCGGCGTACAGGCGCTCGATGTCGGCGCGATCCATGCCGACCCGGCCGCCGCCCGGTGCGACGTCGCTGTCGTTGCGCACGTCGATGCGCACGAAGCGGTCGCCCTCGATCATGAAGGCGATCCGGTAGCCCTCGGCGCCCAGCGGTTGCGGAATCAGGTAATGGCAGCCGCCGGGTTCGCTGGGCTGCGCATCGCCCAGATCGCGGCCCCAGGCCATGCGCACCTGCTCGGCATCGCTGCCGAAAGCCGCGGGACCGAAGCCCTGGAAGCCGATCGCGCCATCGGCCGCGGCGCCGGCATCGCTGCCGACACCCGGCGCGGTGGCCGGTGGAATGGCCTGCGCCGGCTGGTCGTCGCGCGGCGCGGCGCCGGAA
>JAFAFY010000427.1 GCA_023423235.1 Pseudomonadota bacterium | reverse complement strand
CGCAACGCGTGGCTGCAGGGCCTGTCGCCGAAGGAGAACCGCGAGGTGCCGCCGCTGCGCTACGACTGGGCGCAGCGGCTCAAGCGCGAGCGCCCGGCGCTGCCGGTGGTGCTCAACGGCGGAATCGCGACGCTGGAGGACGCGCTGGCGCAACTCGCCGCCGTCGATGGGGTCATGCTCGGCCGCGCCGCCTATCACGACCCCTACCTGCTGCATCGCCTCGATGCCGCGCTGGGCGGGCGGACTGTCCGGCCGCGCGAGGATCTGCTGCGCGCGCTGCAGCCGTACGTCGAGGCGCAACTGCAGGCCGGGGTCGCGCTCAAGCACATCACCCGGCACGTGCTCGGGCTGTTCCATGGCCGGCCGGGCGGGCGCCAGTTCCGCCAGGTGCTCAGCGAAGGCGCGCATCGGCCCGGTGCCGACTGGTCGCTGGTCGAACGCGCACTGGCCGCCACGGCGCCACGAACCAGCGCGGCCGCATGATCACCCGCGACGCCGGCGCGTTCTTCGCCGCAGCGCAGGCCATCCCGGCCGATTTCGGCCCGGCAACCGCACGCGCCGCCTTCCTGGTGGCGCCCGAGGGCTTCGGCCGCGCCGAGGAATCCGCGCGCGACAACCGCTACATGGCCGCGGCCGCGGCCTTCGATCCCGCCCTGGCGCTGGCCGAGCACCGCGCGCTGCAGCGGCGGATGTCGACTGCCCTGCCCACGCTGTGCTTTGCCGGCGATCCGGCCACGCCCGATGCCGTCTTCCCCAACAACGTGTTCGGCACCGTCGACGGACGCGCGATCATCGGCCGCATGCGCCACCCCGTACGCCAGGCCGAGGCATTGCGGGCCGACATCCGCGGCTTCCTGCGCGATGTCCTGCGCTACCGCGAGATCGACCTGTCGACCCAGCCGCATCCCTGCGAGCTGACCGGCGCACTGGTCATCGACCGCGCCCGCGGGCTGGGCTTCTGCGGTCTGTCGGAGCGCTGCGACGCGGCCGGTGCACAACTGATGCACGAGGCCTTCGGCCTGCGCGCGACCCTGCTGTTCGACCTGGCGCCTGGCGAGTACCACACCAACGTGGTGCTGGCGGTGCTCGCCGGGCGTGCGGCGCTGGTGTGCCCGCAGGGCTTCGCCGACCCGGCCATCGGCGATGCCATCGCCGGCTTCTACGGTGCCGCCGGTTTCCGCCTGGACGCGGCCGCGCGGGACGGCTTCGTCGCCAACGCCATTGCCCTCACGCCTGCCAGCGTGTGGATGAGCGCGGCGGCAGGCGCGGCGCTGCCGGACGCGGTGCGCGCGGGGCTGGGGACGGCCGGATTCGCCGTCGAGACCGTGCCGCTGGCGGCGATCGAGGCGGCCGGCGGGTCGCTGCGCTGCTGCGTCGCGGAACTCTACTGAACGTGGACCCGGTCGCCGGAACGCCTGTGCCAAGCCGTTGAACCTGAACGGGTTTGGCAATGCGAAGAAAAAGTTAAGGACGGATTCACCGCGCCGCTCCAAGAATCCCGGGCAGTGTCTGCAGTTCCATCCAGTCCCCCACGAGGAGCGGCCAGCGTGTCCGTTGCGGTGCCCCGTCTGCTGTTGATCCTGCTGCCCGCCATCGTTGCGGGCGGCATCGCGTTGCCGGCGCGGGCGTTCAACGACCCGCCGCATCCGCGCGCCGAGCTGGATCGCCGCGGCGATCCCGGGGCCATGCCGCAGCGTCGTGCCCGCTCCCAGGATTCGATGTCCGATTCGGTGCGCCGGATCGAGCGCACGACCCGTGGGCGGGTGCTCAGCGCCGAGCGCATGCACTCCGACGGGCGCGACCTCAACCGCATCAAGGTGCTCGATGACAGCGGCCGGGTGCGGGTGTACGTCGACGATCCGCAGCAGCGCGGGCGGCCGGTGCGTGCACGCGGCGATGACGATTGATCCTGCATTCTTTCGCCCTATTCACGGCCCATCCGGCCGTCTCGACCGGAGTTGACCCATGCGTATCCTGCTCGTCGAAGACGAAGCCCCCCTGCGCGAAACCCTCGCGGCCCGGCTGAAGCGTGAAGGCTTCGCCGTCGATGCCGCCCAGGACGGCGAGGAAGGCCTGTACATGGGCCGCGAAGTGCCGTTCGACGTCGGCATCATCGACCTGGGCCTGCCCAAGATGTCGGGCATGGAGCTGATCAAGGCCCTGCGCGAGGAAGGCAAGCAGTTCCCGGTGCTGATCCTCACCGCACGTTCGAGCTGGCAGGACAAGGTCGATGGCCTGAAGCAGGGCGCCGACGACTATCTGGTCAAGCCCTTCCACGTCGAGGAACTGCTGGCGCGCATCAACGCGCTGGTGCGCCGCGCCGCAGGCTGGAGCAAGCCCACTCTGGAATGCGGCACGGTGATGCTGGACCTGGCCGCGCAGACTGTCAGCGTGGACGGCAAGAACGTCGACTTGACCAGCTACGAGTACAAGGTGCTCGAGTACCTGATGATGCATGCCGGCGAGCTGGTCTCGAAGGCCGACCTGACCGAGCACATCTACCAGCAGGATTTCGACCGCGACTCGAACGTGCTGGAAGTGTTCATCGGCCGCCTGCGCAAGAAGCTCGACCCGGAAGGCACGCTCAAGCCGATCGAGACCGTGCGCGGGCGCGGTTACCGGTTTGCCATCCCGCGCAATACCGAAGGCTGAGCAAACGCAGACGCGCCCCGTCCCGGCCACTTCGGTCGCCGGGGCGCAGGCGGTATGCGCCTGCGTGCGCGTGTAGGCTGGACGGCATCCGCGGCAGAGGGCTGGAGCAGGGCGTGAACGATGGCAGGTGAGACACGACGGCAGCTGCACTGGCGTCCGCGCTCGTTGCAGGCGCGCCAGTTGCTCGCCGCCAGCATCGGCCTGCTGGCATTTCTCGCGCTTGCCGGCTACGCGCTCGACCGTGCCTTCATCGACGTCGCCGGCGAAGGCCAGCGCGACCGCCTGCGCAACTACGTCTACGCCTACGCCGGCGACATCGATTTCCTGCGCGGTGGCGAGATCTACACCGCCGAGTCCGCGCCCGACGACCGCTTCCTGCGTCCGGGCAGCGGCCTGTACGCCGAGGTGGTGCTGCCCAACGGCTACTGGAGTTCGCCCTCGGCCTCCGGTCCGCAACTGCCCGACGCCGGGATGCTGGCCGCGCGCGAGGAGAAGTTCGAAGGCCCGCTGTCGATGCTGCGCAGCGACGGCACCCACGGCGAGGTCTACCGCTATGGCCTGGGCCTGGTGTGGGCACCGGAGGGGCGCAGCGAGGAGGAGTTCGCCTACACCATCTACGTGATGGAGGATGCCGGCACCGTGCCGCGCCAGGTGCGGGTGTTCCGCGCCGCGCTGTGGGTCAACCTGGGCATCGCCGGCCTGATCCTGCTGCTGCTGCAGGGCCTGATCCTGCGCTGGAGCCTGTGGCCGCTGCGGCGGGTGGAAAGCGAACTGGTGCGGGTGCAGCGCGGCCAGGCCGAGCGCATGGGCATGCAGCACCCGCGCGAGCTGCAGCCGCTGACCGAGAGCATCAACGCGCTGATCGACAGCGAACGCGAGCACCTCAACCGCCAGCGCAACACCATGTCCGACCTGGCGCACAGCCTGAAGACGCCGCTGGCGGTACTGCGCTCGCGGCTCGACGCCGGCACCGGCGAGGCCGAGCTGCGCGAGGAGGTGGAGGCGCAGCTACAGCGCATGACCGACCTGGTGACCTACCAGCTGGCGCGCGCGGCCTCCAGCGGCCACCAGCTGTTCGCCGCAGCGGTGGAGATCGAGCCGCATGCCGAGCAGATCGTGCGCGGGCTGGAGAAGATCTACGCGGCCAAGGGCACGATCTGCGAGTTCGAGATCGATGCCGCGGCGCGCTTCCACGGCGAACCCGGCGACCTGCAGGAACTGCTGGGCAACCTGCTGGAGAACGCCTTCAAGTGGGCGAAGTCGCGCGTGTTGCTGACGGTCACGGAAGGCGAGCGTGCGCCCAACCGCCGCCCCGGCCTGATGCTGGTGGTCGAGGACGATGGTCCCGGCATTCCCGCCGATCGCATCGCCGACGTGCTGCAGCGTGGCGTGCGCGGCGACGAGCGCGTGCAGGGCCATGGCATCGGCCTGTCGATCGTGCAGGACATCGTCCACAGCTACCGTGGCGAACTGCAGGTGGGGCGCTCGGCCGAGCTGGGCGGTGCGCGCTTCGAGGTACGGCTACCGCCGGGTTTCTGACAGGCGCGCGTTCGCAAGCGCCGGCGCGGGACCGTAGAACCGCGCCAGGTGCGCGGCCACTGCAGGGAAAGTGGTGGCCAGCAACTGCGGCGCACTGAAGTGGTACTCGCTGCAGACCGCGAAGAATTCTTCCGGTGCCTCGGCGGCATAGGGGTCGATCAGCGTCGCCTGACCGGCGTCCACCTCGGCGACGAAACCGTCGTAGGCGTGCTGGAAATCCCGCGCCCAGGCCTGCTGCCAGTTGCGGGGCAGCGGCGGGGTGCCGTCCAGCAGGCCGTCGAGGGCATCGAGCTTGTGCGCCATCTCGTGCACCGCGACGCAGAAGCCGGCATCGGGTTCGGCGATGTCGGCCTGCACATCGGCCCAGGACAGCACCAGCGGTCCATGCTCCCAGGCCTCGCCAATGAGTTCGTCGTCCCATTCGTGCATCACGCCCGCGGCATCGACATGCGTGCGGTTCACCCGGAATGCGTGCGGATAGACGATCAGCTGCGACCAGCCATGCAGGCCTTCCTCGCCGAACTCGAGCAGGGGCAGGCAGCACAGCGCGACCAGCAGCAGGCGGTCGCCGTCGTCGAGCGCCAGCGCGCCGACCGGGGTGATGGTCTTCTGCTGCAGGAAGCGCGCGGTCAGCGCCTGCAGTCTGGCATCACGACCGTTGCCGCCATCCGCGTCGAGCCGTTGCAGCCAAGGCAGGTGCTTGCGCAGCGCCTGCCAGGCGGCGGGATCGGGCATGGGCGGCGCGCCTGCAAACAGGCGCCGGATCAGCGAACGCACGGCGGACCCGCCTGACGCAGCGTGGCGGTACCCGGCAGGGCGGCGCACAGCGGGCCATCGATCGGTGGCGCATCCCTCAGCGGAACACTTCTCAGCGGCGCATGAATCAGCGGAGCACTCCTCAGCAGAGCACGCCTCAGCAGAGCACGCCTCAGCGGAACATCCCCGGCAGGAAGCTGTGCCAGCGCGGCGGGCGCACCCCACTGGTGGCCTCGGGCACTGCCGGGGCGCGCGGCTTGGCGCTGCCCGCTGCTGCGGCCGGGCCCTGGGCATCGGCATCGGCCGGCGTGACCGAGGGCGCAGCCACCTGGCACGGCGGCTTGCCATCGGGATCGGCGGGGCGCACGTCGCGTGCGTCGACCGGCAGGCTCGTGGCCAGCAGCAGGCCGCAGAATGCGGGCATGATCGACTTCGGGATCGACATGGGGACACTCCGGGCGGACGGGTACTGGACCGCCGCCGACTATAGCAGGCCGCGCAGGGCATCCATGATGCGCCGCGACAGCGCGCTGGCGGTCGCCGATAATCGCCGCATGTCGCGCCCCGATCCCCGGCTTGCCCATTCCGCTTCGCCTGTCTGCCGGCACGCACCGGCGGCGCCTGTGCGCCAGCTGCCAGCGGGGCTTGCGGGCGCAACCGGACAGGCGCCGGCATGACCGCATCGCCCGGACATCCCGAGCGCGCGTTGCTGCAGCGGCTGATCGACGGCCCGGTGCCTGGCGACGTGCTGGCGCGCGAATCCGGGCAGACCCGCGCCGCGGTGTGGAAGCGTATCGGCCAGCTGCGCGAGGCCGGGGTGCCGATCGTCGCCGTGCGCGGCATCGGCTATGCACTGCAGCAGCCCGTCAGCCTGCTCGACGCGGACGCGATACTCGACGCGCTGGACGCGCTGGACGCGGCGGCGCGGCCGTGGCTGGAGTCGCTGGACGTGGCCTGGACCATCGACTCCACCAATGCCGAACTGCTGCGCCGGCCGATGCCGGGCGATCGCGCGCAGGTGCTGCTGGCCGAGCGCCAGACAGGCGGGCGCGGACGCCGCGGGCGGCCCTGGCATTCGCCGCTGGCCGCGCATCTGTACCTGTCGCTGCAGCGGGGTTTCGATGGCGGGCTGGCGCGGCTCGGTGGATTGAGCCTGGTGGCCGGCATCGCCGCGGTCGAGGCCTTGCACGCGCTGGGTTTCGATGCGGTCGGCCTGAAATGGCCCAACGACCTGGTGGTCGACGACGGCCGCGTGCTGCGCAAGCTGGGCGGCGTGCTGGTCGAGGGCGGCGGCGAGCACGCCGGCCCGGCGCGCGCGGTGCTGGGCATCGGCATCAACGTGCGCATGCCGGCGGGCGAGGCCAACGCCATCGACCAGCCCTGGTGCGACCTGGCGGCGCTGTCGGGCCAGCGCGCGGTGCTCACGCGCAGTGCCCTGGCGGCGGCGGTGGTCGAGGCCTGGCTGCAGGCGCTGGCGACGTTCGACAGTGAAGGCCTGGCGCCGTTCCTGCCGCGTTTCGCCGCGGTCGACGTGCTGGCCGGACGCGCGGTCACGGTGCATGGTGGCAATGGCGACGTGGTCGGCGAGGCGATCGGCATTGCCGGCGATGGTGCGCTGCGCGTGCGCCTGGCGAGCGGCGTGCAGCACTTCCATGCCGGCGAGGTCAGCGTGCGCCCGCAGCGGATTGACCGATGACGACCTGGCTGTTCGACCTGGGCAATACCCGGCTGAAGTTCGCCGCGCTGGGCGCGGATGGCAGGCCCGGCGAGATCATCGGCGCCACGCATGCCGGTGGTCGTTTCGATCCGCACTGGCTGGACGGCCTGCCGCAGCGTTTCGATGCCGCCCTGGTCGCCAGCGTCGCCTCGCCGGCGCTGCGCGTGGCGCTGCTGGAGGCGCTGGCCATGCGCTGTCGCCGCATCAGCCTGGCAGGCACGCGCCGTTCATTGGCCGGCGTGACCATCGCCTATGCCGAACCGTCGCGGCTCGGCGTGGATCGTTTTCTCGCGCTGCTGGCCGCGCATGCCCGGCTGCCCGGTACGCCGGTGCTGCTGGCCGGCGTCGGGACCGCGCTGACCATCGACCTGCTCGATGGCGACGGCCTGCACCGTGGCGGCCGCATTGCGCCGTCGCCCACGCTGATGCGCGAGGTCCTGCACCAGCGGGCCCCGCACCTGCCTGCCGTGGGCGGCGTCTATGCCGAGTTCGCCAGTGATACCGACGATGCGCTGGTGTCGGGCTGCGACGGTGCCGCCCTTGGCCTGATCGACCGCAGCCTGACGGCCGCCGCGAGCCTGCTCGGCGCCGTGCCGGCCCTGTTGCTGCATGGCGGCGGTGCGGCGCCGTTGCTGCCGCATCTGCCCGCGGCCACCCTGTGCAGCGACCTGGTGCTGGCCGGCCTCTCGCGCTGGCATGGCGCGACCGTCGGCGCCGGCTAGAATCGCCGGCATGCTGCTGCGCTCGCTCGTCATCCTGCTGCTGATCCTCAACCTCGGCGTCATCACCTGGTGGGCCACCCGCGGTGCGCCCGAGGTGGTGGCCCCGGTCGTGCTGCCCGACGACGTCCCGCGCCTGCAGCTCGCCGGCGAGGCCGCGCCGGCGCTGGTCAACGCGACCACCGCCGCCGCCAATGATGTCGATGCAGCGACGTCGATTGCACCCTCGCTCGCACCCGGAAACGATGCCGCCGCACCTTTGGCGCCCGCCGCACCGCTCGCCGCGGCCGCGCCGGTCCTTGCGCCGGCTGATCCGCCGCAATGCCATGCGCTTGGTCCCTTCGCCGACGCCGCGGTGCGCAATGCCGCGCAGGCGCGTCTCTCCGGTGTGGTGGTGCGCGCTGCCACGCGCGACGTGCGCGAGGTGCCGCGCGGCTGGCGGGTGTGGATGCGGCCGCTCCCCGATCGCAGCGCGGCCAACGCGATGGTCGCGCGGCTGGTTGCGGCCGGCTTCAACGACTACTACGTCATCGCCGATGGCGACGAGGCCAACGGCATCGCCCTGGGCCGCTTCGGCAACGAGGCGGGTGCGAACTCGCGCGCCGGGGCGCTGCGCGCCGCCGGTTTCGAGGCCCAGGCCGAACCGCTGGGCAATGCGCTCGTGCGCTACTGGCTCGACGTCATGGCCGCCGAAGGCAGCAGCGGCGAAGCCCTGCGCGCGCTGGTCTCCGCTCCCCGCATCGAGCCGCGCGACTGCAATGCCGCGCGGGATGCAGGTTAGAATGCCGCTCCCTGGCGCCGTGCGCCATGGCCCGTGCCGGCATAGCTCAGTTGGTAGAGCAACCGCCTTGTAAGCGGTAGGTCCCCAGTTCGAACCCGGGTGCCGGCACCATCTTCCCTGCGTTCCTGCGGTGCCGCAGCGTGGATGCGCGGTTGTCCGACGGCGATGCGCTCAAACCGTGGCGGCCGATATCCGTCCGGCCATGGCGTCCAGGCGCTGGATGAATCCGGCGAGTTGCGCCGCGGGCAGGGCGCCGGCCTGGCTGCGTAGCGGGCCGGCGTAGATCTCGAATGCGTCCAGGGCCGCGGTCCTGCCGGGCGAGGCGCTCACGATCAGGTCGGTCATCAGTGCCAGTGACTCGATGCGCCGGTCGAGATCGGCCGCGAATACCGCCATCGCATGCCGCGGGTCGAGCTGGCGCGCCAGTTCCTGCATCAGCGCAAGGATGTCGGCGGGCATGTCGACGACGTCGAAATCGAACTGGCAGAGGGTGCCGAACAGGCTGTCGTCGGGACCGACCAGCGGGAAGCCGAAGTAGGACTGCACCACCGGGCGTTTGGGGTGGCCGGCGACGCGGCTGTCGAGCAGCGCATTGTCGACGAGGAAGGCATCGCGGGAGCGCTGCACGAAGGTGCAGTACGACTCCTCGATCGGGATGGTGTCCATCAGCGGCGCGTCGGGTTGCTCACGGTCGTAGAGCACCAGGTTCTGCAGCTGGTCGGCATCGAAGCGGTAGATGGCCGTGAACCGGCAAGGAGACAGCGTGTTGAGCAGTTCGAGGGCGCTGCGCACATGCCCCTTGCCGATCAGGAAGCGGATCTGGTCGATGGTGGCGTCGTGCATGGCGCGGAATCTAGCACGCGCGTGCCCCACGCCGTTGTGGAACGGCCAGCGGCTCCCGGCGGCACCGGGTCAGGACAGTTGGACCAGACCGCTCGCGGACACCAGGTAGGCTTCACCCCAGCCGGTAGGGACGACGATCCGGGCGGGCGCACCGGATGCATTGGCCGCTTGCGCCGCCAGCGCGGTGGCGGCGGCCAGTGCACGCATCTTGCTGCTGAACACCTCGTGGTGCGTCGGTCCGTGCACCTGGTAGTTGCCGTCGACGATGCTGATCTCGATGTCGCTCACGCCCGGTTCCTGTCGTTGGAGTTTGTCCTCCGCTGACCATCTTCGTCGTGGCATGCGCTGCCCGGCATCGGCGCTTGCCGTCCTGCGCTGTCGGAAATCCCCTACGCTGCAGGTGGCCGTGTTGTGCGGTGCAGGACGCGAGCCTTGCTCGCGCGTCGCCTGACGCTGCTAGAGTGGCGCCCGGTCCGGACGCGCGCTTCTGTGCAAGGCATGCGGCGGGCCGGTTTTCCGGGCCGTCCGGCCAGCTGTGTGCGCGCTGGTGCCGGGCGCCATCCACATCGATGCAGTCTCCCCGCGACCCGCGCCACGCCTGGCGCCCCCCTCGGCCGCCGGATGCTGCCGGCGCCGTACACCGCGGCCCCGGCCGGCGGAGGGTGCGGCCGACATTTCGCAAGGAGGTTCCATGCAGCATTCCTGTTCCCCGGTGTCGATCTTCGGCGTCCCGACCGATGTCGGTGCCGGGCGTCGCGGCGCGTCGATGGGTCCCGAGGGCCTGCGCGTCGCCGGCCTGGTCGAGGCGCTGGCCGCGCGCGGAGTGGATGTCGTCGACCGCGGCGACCTGCAAGGCCCCAAGAATCCTTGGCAGGGACCGCAGGGTGGTTACCGGCATCTGGACGAGGTCCTGGCCTGGAACCGCGCGGTGCTGGCGGCTTCCAGTGCGGAACTGGCGCTGGGACGCATGCCGGTGATGCTGGGCGGCGACCACTGCCTGGCGATGGGCTCGATCGCGGCGGTGGCCAACCACTGCCGGGCGCAGGGCAAGCGCCTGCGGGTGCTGTGGCTGGATGCGCATACCGATTTCAATACCTCGCGGATCACGCCCTCGGGCAACGTGCATGGCATGCCGGTGGCCTGCCTGTGCGGCATCGGTCCCGATGTGTTGACCGGGCTTGGCGGCCACGTGCCGGCGATCACGCCGGCGCAGGTGCGCCAGATCGGCATCCGCTCGGTGGACCCGGAGGAGAAGCGCCTGGTCAAGGAACACGGGCTGGACATCTACGACATGCGCTACATCGACGAGGTGGGCATGCGCGCGGTGATGGCGCAGGCGCTCGATGGCCTCGACGGTGACACCCACCTGCACGTGAGCTTCGATGTCGACATACTCGACCCGGTGATCGCACCGGGCACCGGCACGCCGGTGCCGGGCGGCATCAACTACCGCGAGGCGCAACTGGTGATGGAGATGATCGCCGACACCGGCCGCCTGGGTTCGCTGGACATCGTCGAGGTCAACACCGCGCTCGACAACGGCAATGCCACCGCGGAGCTGGCGGTCGACCTGGTCGAGAGCCTGTTCGGCAAGTCGACGCTGATGCGCGACTAGCGCGGTCGGTGCGGCAGATGAATAGCCGCTTTGGCAGGGCGAAGTGCTGCACGTGGTGTTCACACCGCCGGCTCCTATAGTCGGTCCCAGGGTTGCGCGAGCAGCCTGTCGACCACGACCATCCGGAGACTCTCAATGAAGCGTTTGACTGCACTGCTGCTGCTGGCCATGTTCTCGGCCGCCACCCTGAGCGCCTGCAACACCGTCAAGGGTGCGGGCCAGGACGTCCAGAAGGTGGGCGAGAAGATGGAAGAGGGCGCGGAGAACACCGGCGGTACCAGCCGTCCGTGATTGCGGGCTGATGCCCTGTCCGCGGGACCTCCCGCGGCACCGGAAATGGAAGACGGGTCGGCGCAAGCCGGCCCGTTTTTCATGGCGCAGCCGGCATGTCGTCCGGGGCGCGGATGACGATGCGTGCACGCGGCTGAACCGCTCAGCTTCATGACGGCGCACACCACGGAATATTGACCGGGACTTGATGGCGGTTGGTGGAAATTGGTCGCGTGACCCGCATGGCCCCCACCGAAGCGGGTTGCGTCTCCTACCGTCATTCCCCAAGGACGTATTCCAATGAACAAAGACATCATTTCCGGCAAGTGGACCCAGCTCAAGGGCAAGGCCCAGGCCAAGTGGGGCGACCTGACCGACGACGTGTTCGATGTCGCTGCCGGCGACAGCAAGTACCTGGCCGGCAAGCTGCAGGAGCAGTACGGCTGGGAGCGCGAGCGCGCCGAGCAGGAAGTGCGCGATTTCGAGAAGACGCTCGACAGTTGAGTTGAGTCACGCGTCTGCCGCATTGCGGATCCTCAGGATCATCCGCAACGAGGACAGAGAGGGCCGGCATCGCTGCCGGCCCTTCCGCTTATGGCGATGTTGCGGGCATGCGGATCAGCGCGGGTCGGGCACGAAGCCACCGGGAAACGCGCGTGGCTGCCGCGCCTGCCAATGGTGGCCGGCTGCCGGACCGATGCCCAGCGCCGCCAGCGCCTGCGGCGCGTCGTAGCGCAGTTCCGTCACCTGCGCCGGACGCCGGCTTGCGCGTGCGAAGCGCGTATCGGACACCGGCGACCACTCGCGCATGCCGTGGCCGGTACCGACCTGCTGGCGCGCGCCCATGGCGTCGGCCGTCATTGTGGATTCCGAGGCCTGCGCGCGCGCCGCGTTGCCGGGCGCGGGCGGCGGTGCTGCGCTGCGCGCGATAGGCGGTGAGGGCAGCGGCCGCGGTGTGGGCGACTGACGCTCGCGGAACACCGCGATGCCGATGCTGCCGACGTTGTCCGGGCGTCCGGTGCGAGCGGCGTAGCTGTCGGGCAGGTCGGTGAACACGAAGCGCGCGACCTCGGCATGCGACTTGCGCCAGCCGCTGATCTCGGTGCTCTGCCACGGCGACAGCACATAGCCCGATTGCGCCGGGTCGGCGGTTTCGCCGCTGATCGCGTTGACGCCATCGACCGACAGCACCACCAGCACGCGCTCGCCCGTGGTGTTGGTCAGGCGTACGCTGTAGCTGCGGCCGGGCTCGCCGGCCACCCACTGCATGCCGCGGTGGGGATAGCTGGGCAGCCAGCTGCCGCTGTCACGGTCGACCAGTTGCAGTTCGACCAATGGACGCGAAGGCTGCGGCGCGACCACGCGGGTCGCGGCCGATGCAGGAGTACCGAGGGCGGCCAGCAGCAGCGTCGACAGCAGCAAGCTCGAACGCGGCAGGCTCGAACACAGCAAGGCCCGCCAGGACGGGGCGGACACAGGCACGCCGCTGGGCTGCGGTGCGTGGGAGGGAGACGGGGCGTAGCGGGACATGGGCGGTTCTCCGATGGGGACGCTGGCTCCAACGCGCCAGCTGCGCGGGTGGGGTTGCCGCTGCGCTGCATCGCGGTGGCGCGGCCGGGCCCGCGGCGGCAACGGTTAGACTTGCCGCCTGTCCCGACCCGCGTTCCGTCCATGTCCCAGCGTCCGCTCCGCGTCCTCACCGGCATCACCACCTCGGGCACGCCGCATCTCGGCAACTACGTCGGCGCGGTGCGTCCGGCGATCGCCGCCAGCCACGCGCCGAATACCGAGAGCTTCTATTTCCTCGCCGACCTGCACAGCCTGATCAAGGCGCAGGACCCGGCGCGTACCCAGCGCTCGACGCTGGAGATCGCCGCGACCTGGCTGGCCGCCGGCCTCGACCCGGCCAAGGTCTGGTTCTACCGCCAGAGCGATGTGCCCGAGACCACCGAGCTGATGTGGCTGCTGACCTGCGTGGCCGGCAAGGGCATCCTCAACCGCGCGCATGCCTACAAGGCCGCGGTCGACCGCAACCGCAGCGAGGGCGAGGACGAGGATGCCGGGGTCACTGCCGGCTTGTTCATGTATCCGGTGCTGATGCCCGCCGACATCCTGATCTTCAACGCCGACAAGGTCCCCGTCGGTCGTGACCAGGTGCAGCACATCGAGATGGCGCGCGATTTCGGCCAGCGCTTCAACCATGTCTACGGCCACGACTGGTTCACCCTGCCCGAGGCGGTGGTGGACGAAACCGTCGCCACGCTGCCAGGCCTGGACGGCCGCAAGATGAGCAAGAGCTACGACAACACCATTCCCTTGTTCGCGCCGCCGGCGCAGCTGAAGAAGCTGGTGTTCTCGATCCTGACCGACTCGCGCGCCCCGGGCGAGGCCAAGGACACCGCCGGCTCGGCGCTGTTCCAGCTCTACCAGGCCTTCGCAAGCGCGGAGGAAACCGCGGCGTTCGCCCGGGCCTATACCGACGGCATCGGCTGGGGCGATGCCAAGCAGCAGTTGCTGGCGCTGATCGAGCGCGAGGTCGCGCCGATGCGCGAACGCTACGAGACGCTGATGGCGCGCCCGGGCGACATCGAGGAGATCCTGCGCGACGGCGGCCGCCGCCTGCGCGAGCGCTATGCGACGCCGCTGCTGGCGCAGTTGCGCGACGCGGTTGGCCTGCGCGACCTGGGCAAGGTCTCGATCGCGACCGGTGAGGCGGCCGAAGCGTCGCTGACGGTTCGCGTGTTGCCGGCCTTCAAGCAGTACCGCGAGGCCGACGGCCGGTTCTATTTCAAACTGGCCGAGGGCGAGCGCGTGTTGCTGCAGAGCCACGCCTTCGATGCGCCGCGCGATGCCGGGCAGACCATCGCGCGCCTGCGCAGCGGGGCGCTGGCGATCACCGATGCGCCGGCCGCGCTGGGCGAAGGCGTGGCCGAGGGCGAGGTGCGGGCCGCGCTCGACGCCCTGGCCGCGGCCGATGCGGAGAAGACCGCCGCGTCATGAACGCACTGGTCGAGTTGAATCTGGCGCTGCTGCTGTTCCTGCCGTGGTTCCTGATCCTCGGCGTGCTGTTCTGGGCGTTCCCGCGCCGGCCGCGTGGCGCGCGCCGCGCGCTCTACGACCTGGCCAGCCTGGCGCTGGCGGTGGTGGCCTTCGTGCTGTCGATCCACTGGGCACAGCAGGTGGCCGATCCCGGCCACGGCCGGATGTGGGCGCAGATCCTCGCCACCGCGATCGGCTATGGCGTATTCCTGGCCGTGCTGGGGCTGGCCTTCGCGCTGCGCGGGCGCCTGCTGCGACTGCGGCGCTGACCCGCGCAGGCCAAAGGCCTGGCTTCGACCAAGGCCGTATCGGGCGCGCGCGCCGCGCAGCCTAGACTGGCCGGACCGCCTGGGAGGTGCGGACCATGGCTGCCAACCACGACATCACCCTTATCGACACCGGTTACGTGCGGCCGAAGCTGTGCGCGGCCTACCTGCTGCAGGAGAGCGGTCGCGCGGCGCTGGTCGACTGCGGCACCGCGACTTGCGCGCAGCGCGTGCTGGATGCGCTCGACGCCGCCGGCGTGGCGCGCGAGGCGGTCGACTGGCTGCTGGTCACCCATGTGCACCTGGACCATGCCGGCGCGGCGGGCCCGCTGATCCGGGCGCTGCCCAACGCGCGGCTGGTGGTGCATCCGCGCGGCGCGCCGCACATGATCGACCCGACGCGGCTGATCGCCGGCGCGCGCGCGGTCTATGGCGACGCCGCGTTCGACCGCGACCACGCCGGCATGCTGCCGGTGCCCGAGGATCGCGTGGTGGTGGCCGACGATGGCCATGTCGTCGATCTCGCCGGCCGGCCGCTGCTGTGCGTCGACACGCCCGGCCACGCGCGCCACCACTACAGCGTGTGGGATGCGCGCAGCCGCAGCTGGTTCGCCGGCGATACCTTCGGCATCTCCTATTGCGAATTCGACAACGGCAACGGCGCGTTCATCGTGCCCACGACCTCGCCGGTGCAGTTCGACCCGCAGCAGCTGCACGACTCGATCGATCGCCTGCTGGCGCGCGCGCCGGCCTCGATCCGCATCGCGCACTACGGCGAGGTGACCGAATGCGCGCGGCTGGCGGCGGACCTGCACGCGCAGATCGACGCGATGGTGGCGATCGCGCAGGCCGCGCAACAGGAACCGGATCGCGAAGCCCGCATCGCCGATGGCCTGCGCACGCTCTACACCGCGCGGGCGCAGGCGCACGGGATCGACGATGCCGCCGCGCGCGTGGATGACATCCTCGGCGGCGACATCGCACTCAATGCCCAGGGGCTGTGCGCCTGGCTGGACCGAATCGCGCGTTGAGGGTGCGGCCGCTCAGGGCAGCAGCGCAGGCGACGGAGCGCCGAGCTGGGCGAACAGTGCCTCGTGCGCCTTCTGCGCGTTGGCGCGCGGCAGCTTGGCCATCGGGCCGTCGGCGGCCAGCGCCAGGTCGCCCTTGAGGATCAGACCGTCGATGCGCACGAAGCTGCGGGTGGCGATGCGCTCGCCCAGCGTCTCGACTTCCAGGAACATCGGCGAGGTCAGGACGTTGATGCCCTTGCGGTAGACGCGCCTGCCCTCGACGTCGGGCTGGCGCGTGTAGCCGTTGGCCGCGGCCCAGGCATCGATCTTCGCGAGCGCCTCGGCGCCGCCGGAGAACTCGCGGCGATCGAAGGGGTTGTTCCTGTTGCGGGCGAGGTAGGCCATCAGGTTGATGGCGGCCAGGCCGATGGCGGCACCGATGATTGCGAAGAACAGGATGCGCATACGCAGGCTCCGGACAAAGGACCCGCAATCTAGCCCGGCGTGGCGGACGGTGTCACCGTGGCTGGCGTGCCGGCCTTCCGTCGTCGTCCCAGGTGTTGGCGTGCGGGCCGAAGGGCTCGCGCTGCGGGCGCACCACGCAGAAGCGGTGCCCACTCGGCGCCTCCATCACCCACCAGCGTTTGACGAAGGCGATCCTGCGCGCGCCCAGGCGCTCGAGCCGGTCGGCCTCGGCATCGATGTCGTCGGCCTCGATGTCGAGATGGATGTGCGAGGCGTGGTCGACTTTCTGCAACAGCAGGATCGGCTCGTCCGCCGCGGTCTCCAGCTCGGCATAGCGGCCGTCGCCGTCCTGGTCAATGGACGCGACCGGCTTGCCGAGCGCACGGCTCCAGAATGCGACGTGCGGGGCCAGGTCCTCGACCTCGCAGTCGAGCACGAACGTGGACAGGCGGCTGCGGTGCGGCATTGGCGTGTCTCCTGCGGCGTCGGTCAGGGCCGAGTCTCCCATGCCCGCAGCGCATGCGGAGTGAGGCTCAGTCGATGGCGGGCAGCCCGAGCGCGGCACGCAGCACGTTGTGCTCGCGCCTGGCGGTCTTGCGCGGAAACGCCAGCACCAGGCCGGGCGTGCTCAGCGGCATCTGGCCGCCGGGCTGGCGCGTGAACGGATGGATCACGCCCATGTAGGAGGCCAGGGTCAGGTGGCCATCGCCGTGGCGGACGTCGAGGTAGGTGGGATTGCCGGAGGTCGCACCCACGTGCTTCTGGTAGCGGATCAGGTCGGCCGCAGGCTCGACGCGCTGGTAGCCATGCGCCCCGGCCCACTGCTCGATCGCCGCGCGCGCCTCCGGCCTGTCTGCCGTGGTGGCGCTGTCATCGAGCTGCCCCGAGGCCGCGGCTTTGGCGGCGCCGCGCTGGATCATGCGGACGCCGAGCAGGATGCCGGCCACGATGAGCAGGGTGATCAGTGTGATGGCGATCATGTGGGCGCCCTGGCGATGCGTCAGTGCGGCAGGGCGAGATCGTCGAGCATCGCCTTGAGGAAGCGCGCGGCCTCGCCGCCGGTCGCGGCGCGGTGGTCGAAGGTCAGCGACAGCGGGATGACCCTGTGCGATTCGAAGCCGCCGATCACCGGGGTGATCTGGTGGCGGCCGCGGCCGGCGGCGACGATCGCCACGCACGGCGGCACCACCACCGGCGTGGCGTAGCGGCCGGCGAACATGCCGAAGTTCGACAGCGAGATGGTGTAGCCGGTCAGTTCCGAAGCCGGAATGCTGCGGTCGCCGACCTGCGCGCGCAGGCGGTTGATGCCCTCGCGCACGCCGCCGGCATCGAGCACGTCGGCATTGCGCAGCGCCGGCACGAACAGGCCGTCGTCGGTGTCCACGGCGATGCCGATATCGACATGCGGATGCAGGGTGCGGGTGAGCTTGTCGCCATCGAACCAGGCATTGAGCGCGGGCACCGTGCGCGCGGCGGCGCAGATGGCGCGGATCAGGCGCACGGTGACGTCGTTGCCCGGCGCCCAGGCGTGGATGTCGGCGTCGTCGCTGAGCGTGGTCGGCACGACCTTGGCGTGCGCGTCGGCCATCACCCGCGCCATGTTGCGGCGCACGCCCTTGAGCGGTTCGGGCTGGCCGGAGGCGGACACCGACGGCGGCTGGGTCCGCATGGGCTTGCCGGAGGCCGACAGCTGCGTACGCTGCTCTTCCCTTCTCCCTCCGGGAGAAGGTGCCCGAAGGGCGGATGAGGGCGACACGGTGTTGCCGCCCTCGCCCGACGCGCTGCGCGCGTCGACCTCTCCCGCGCGCGGGAGAGGTGAACCGGCCACGGCATCCCCCCGGGCCGCAGCCTGCTTGACGTCGGCCATCGTCACCACGCCGTCGCTGCCGCTGCCGCGCACGCGGCTGATGTCGACTTTCAGCTTGCGCGCCAGCGCGCGCACCGCCGGCATCGCCTTGACGCCGCCGGCAGAGCTGGCCTGTTCGCTGTGCACCGCGTCGGAGGACTGCATGGCCCCGACCACGGTGCCGCTGTCGGCGCGCGCGCCGGGTTCGGATTTCACCTCGGGCGGGGCGTCGTCACCGGCGGCGATCGCGCCGCCCTCGGTCGAGGCGACCACCTTGCTGTCGGGCGCCGGATCGGCTGCGCCCACGCCTTTGCCGGGCGCGCCCTTGGCGGACGCGTCCTTCGGCGGGCCGTGGTGATGGCCGGTGTCCTGGCCTTCGGCGCGCTGCGGCTGGCTGGGGTCGATCTCGAACTCGGCCAGCACCGCGCCGGTCTCGATGATGTCGCCGGGATCGCCGGCAAGCCTGAGCACCTTGCCCGAGACCGGCGAGGGCACGTCGACCACCGCCTTGGCGGTTTCCATCGACACCAGCGCATCGTCCAGGCGGATGGTGTCGCCGACCTTGACCGCCCATTCGACGATCGTCGCGTCGGGCAGGCCCTCACCGAGGTCGGGGAGGCGGAAGGAAGTGCTGTTGGCCATGCGTGCAGTCCTCAATCGGTCGTGCCGGCGGCTGCCGGCGGTGCGAGCGCGCGGGCGGGAATCCAGCCACGCATGCCCTTTTCATTCTCCGCCCACCACCCGTCGGCGAGCAGGCGATGGAGCAGGATCCGGTCGCCCGGGTCCGTCTCCAGTTCGGTGGTCCCGTAATCCTCGCGGGCGACCGCACGCGGCGGCTCGCTGGCATCGTGTTGCAGCAGCGACGTGGGCATCCAGCCGCCGGCGCCGTCGGCGCCCACCATCCAGGTGAACTGCGGCCATTGTGTATCCACGACGCCGGGCGTCGGCATCTCGCCGGCCTGTACCCGGATCGGTGCGTACGCCGGTGCGCGGTGCGCCGCGACAACGAAGGCGACAACCGGCGCGGCCATCGCGCCTCAGCCCGCTGCCATCGCCCGCTTCGCCGCGGCCACGATCTTGTCCACGCTGGGCAGGTACTTCATTTCCAGGCGGAACAGCGGGATGTGGGTGTCGTAGCCGGTGACGCGCTCCACCGGCGCCAGCAGGTCGTACATCGACTCCTCGGCAAGGCGCGCGGCGATCTCGGCACCGAAGCCCGCGGTCTTGGGGGCCTCGTGGACGATGACCGCGCGGCCGGTGCGCGAGACCGATTCGGCGATGGTGGCGAAATCCAGCGGTCGCAGCGTGGCGACATCGATGACCTCGGCGCTGATGCCGTCCTGCGCCAGCGTCTCCGCCGCTTCCAGCGCCTCCTTGACCTGCGCGCCCCAGCTGATCAGGGTCACGTCGGTGCCGTCGCGCGGCACGTAGCAGACATCCAGCGGCAGCGCCTCGCCATCGTCGGGCACCACTTCCTTGTACTGGCGGTAGATGCGCTTGGGTTCGAAGTAGATCACCGGGTCCGGCTCGCGGATTGCCGCCAGCAGCAGGCCGTAGGCGCGCGCGGGCGAGGACGGCATGACCACGCGCAGGCCCGGCACGTTGGTGAAGATCGCCTCGTTGGCCTCGCTGTGGTGCTCGGGCGCGCGGATGCCGCCTCCCCACGGTACGCGCAGCACCATCGGGCAGCTCAGGCGACCGCGGGTGCGGTAACGGAAGCGCGCGGCGTGGCAGATGATGTGGTCGACCATCGGGTACATGAAGCCGTCGAACTGCGCTTCGGCGACCGGCTTCATGCCCATCGCGGCCATGCCGACGGTCAGCCCGGCGATGGTGGTCTCGTCGAGCGGGGTGTCGAGTACGCGCTGGGGCCCGAACTGCGCCTGCAGCCCGGCGGTGGCGCGGAACACGCCGCCGTTGACGCCGACGTCCTCGCCCAGCACCACGACCGAATCGTCGTTGCGCAGCGCGTGCGCCAGTGCCTGGGTGATCGCCTCGATCAGGGTGATGGCGACCGGCGCGGCGGTGGCGTCGGCGCCGGCCTTCGCGGCGGCGGTCGTGGCCTTGCTGGCGGCGATGTTCATGCGCGACCCTCCGCGGCCATCGCCTGCGCGCGCTGCTCCAGCAGGTCCGGCGGCGGGTCGGCGTAGAGATAGTCGAACATCGCTTCCACCGGCTGCACCTTCAGCTCCAGGTAGGCGTTGATCTCGACGTCGATGCGCTGCGTGCACTCGGCGATCCAGGCCTTCTCCTGGTCCTCGTCCCACAGTCCCTCCGCCGTCAGCCAGGTGCGCAGCCGGGTCATCGGGTCGCGCGTCCAGGCGTCCTTGACCTCGGCCTCGTCGCGGTAGCGGCGGGCGTCGTCGGCGGTGGTGTGGTCGTGCAGGCGGTAGGTCATGAACTCGATGACGCTGCCGCCGCCGCCGCTGCGCGCGCGGTCCATCGCCCGGCGCATGCCCTCGAGCACGGCGATCAGGTCGTTGCCGTCGACCTGCAGGCAATCCAGGCCGCCGGCCAGACCCTTCTGTGCCAGCGTCTGCGCGCCGGTCTGCGCGTTGCGCGGCACCGAGATCGCCCAGCCGTTGTTGATGATGCATTGCACGAACGGCAGGGTGTAGGCGCCGGCCGAGTTGATCGCGGCGTAGGTGTCGGTCTTGGAACTGCCGCCATCGCCGCAGCAGGTCACCGCGACCCGCGGCTCGCCGCGCAGCTTGAACGCCAGCGCCGCGCCGGCCGCGTGCAGGCACTGCGTGGCGATCGGTACGCACCAGGGGAAATCATGGCGCGGGCCCTGGAAATCGTTGCCGCGCTCGTCGCCGCCCCAGTACATCAGGATCTCGCGCGGCTGCACGCCACGTACCAGTTGCGCGCCGTACTCGCGGTAGCTGGGCGCGAACACGTCCTCGGGCCGCATTGCCGCGCCGATGCCCACGTGCGTGGCTTCGTGGCCCAGGCAGGCGGCGTAGGTGCCCAGTTTGCCGGTGCGCTGCAGGGCGATGGCCTTGCTGTCGAAAGTGCGCACCAGCAGCATCTGCTTGAACAGCGGCAGCAACTGCGCGGGGCCGGACACCGCCTCGGGCAGATCGGCGACGAGCTTGCCGTCCGGGCCGAGGTACTGCAGGTAATCGATCTCGAATTTCGCGACGACGGTCATCGTTCCAACCGGTCAGGGACAATGGTTGCCGATGATACCTGTGGCCTCGTTAAGGCCCGTTGCGCGCTGCGGCATGACGTGCGTGCAGTGATCGCGTAGATGCGGGCGCGGCGTGTGCCCCTGTGCATGCGCCGCGCAAAAGGAAACCCCGGCCGGAGCCGGGGTTTCCAGGGGTCACCTGCGCAGCGCCGCTCAGGGCGAGAAGCTGGCCCGGACCGAGGCGCGGGCGAATGCGCGCACGCCAACCACGCGGATGTACCAGGTGCCGGCCTGCGGCGCGGTCACGTGTACGGTCTCGTTGTTGCCCGGACGCTGCGAACGCAGGTCGAACGCGGCCTCGGTGGGCACCGCCTCGTGGCTGGCGAGCAGGGTGACATCGCCGCTGCCGCCGGCGGTGAGGATGCGCAGGTTGCGCGCGCCGGCCGGCACGTCGATGCGGAACAGCAGCGACTCACCGGCGGCGCCCGACAGGCCACCGAGCAGTTCGCCGTTGACCAGCGGCTGCGCCGCCGCGTCCGGGTCCTCGACCACCGACACCGACGCACTGGCATTGTTGTCGGACGCGTCCGGGTCCTGGGTCTGCGAATCCGCAGCGGCGGTCAAGGTGATGCTGCTGCCGGTTGCGGTCCCGGGCGCGGTGGCCGACAGGGCGAACACCGCGTCCGCGCCGCTCGCCAGCGCGCTGCTGCTGCACGCGACCGTGGTGGTGCCGTCGGCGACGGTCGGCGTGTCGCAGGTCCAGCCATCGGCCGCGGAGACCACCAGGTCGCCGAGCTCGGCGTCCAGCACCGCGCCGAAGCCGGGGAACTGCGCGGCGTCGGGACCGGCGTTGTGCACGGTGGCGGCGAAGGCCAGCGCGTTGCCGGCGATCACTTCGGCCTCGACCGCTTCTGCCGTGACGCCGAGGTCGGCGAAGGTCACCGGCTGCAGGCGCAGCAGCAGCACCGTGGGGTCGTGGTCGGACAGGCGCGTGGGCGTGTCGGCATCGTTGCGCGCGACCTCGGGGAAGTCGGCGTTGATGCGCGCATGGCTGATGTCGAGCCCGACGACCAGCGGCGAGTCCACCACCGCCTGGTTGACCAGCACGTGGTCGAGCGACTGCGCCTGGTAGTCGTAGACGAACGAATAGCGTTCATCGTTGGCTGCTTCCAGGGTCATGTTGAGCAGCGAGGGCGACACCAGCACCGCGCCGTCGCCATCGACCGCGGTCTCGCCGTCGGGCGAGGTCAGGCCGGTGACGGTGCCCATCGCGTCGACGTAGCCGTCGTTGAACTCGAAGGCGTTGAAGTCGCCGAGCACGACGATGTGCCGCGCCGGATCGTCGGCCTGCATGTCCTGGATCAGCCCGGCCAGGAATTCGGCCTGGGCCTGGCGCTTGGCACGCACGCGCGCGCCGCCGCTGATCCAGCCGTTGCTGCCGCCGTCGTCGGCCTCGATGCCGCTGAGCGAGCGCTGGTGGACCACGATCGCGGTCAGCGGGAAGCTGCGGCCGTCCGCGAAGTGCGCGGTGGCCGTGAGCACCAGCGGCGGGCGGTCGTTGAGCACGCTGGTGGTGCCGTTGGGGTTGGGCAGCACCTCGTCGGTGCCTTCCTGGGTCACGCCGGTCACCGCGATGCGGGCGAGGCCGGTGCCCACTTCCGCGGTCTTGACCAGGAAGCCCACGTCGATCCCGCCGACATCGAAGCCTTCCTCGAGGTAGGCGACATAGCCCGGATCCGGCTGGCCGGCGGCGATCGCATCGGCATTGATGCGCGCGGCCAGGGCCTGGAGAACCGCGAGGTTCTCCACCTCGGTCACGCCCAGGATGTCGGGCGCGTGCAGGTAGTCGCGGATGCCGATCGAGGCCTTGCCCAGGCGCCGCTCCAGCGCCGCGACGGTCAGCGTCGGGCCACTGTTGCCGTCGTTGACGGTGTCGAAGAAGCGCTCGAGGTTGTAGGTGGCGAAGGTGACGTGGTCCGGACCGGGCAGCGTGGACGGGCGGACTTCGCCGGCGCCGCTGCAGTCGGTCGCCAGCTCGGCTTCCGGGTAGATGGTGTAGCGGCGGAAGGTGTAGTCCAGCGGCCCGGTCAGCGAGCCGTCGACGATGCGGCAGCCGGCGGCGAGGTTGGCGGTCGGCGCGCCGATCGTGGTGCTGTTGACCGCGATCAGCTCGGGGTTGTAATCCCAGCGCGGGATGTTGGGCGCGCTGCTGCCCAGCGGGTCCGGGTCGGGGACCTGTATGCCGGGCTCGCGGAACGGCCGCGCCGTGCCGGTGACCACGACCGCGAAGCGGCCGTTGCTGGTCGCCGTGGCCTGGTTCTCGTTGGTGTTGCCGCCGGTCGGCGCGACCACGGTGAAGCTGGGCGCGGTGACGCGCATGCCCTCCAGGTGTTCGAGCTGGGCCAGACCGCCGTCGGCGCTGGGCAGCGCGGTGCTCAGCGCTACCGGCGCCGGCAGCGCGTGGCCTTCCGACAGCTTGACCACCGAGGCGTTGGTGATCTCGGTGAGCGGCAGCTGGTGCGGATCGGCGGCGGGGATGTACTCGATCACCGTGCCCTGCACCAGCACGCGGTTGCCGACCGCGGCATCGGCGGGCGGGGCGGCGCTGGTGAAGACGAAGATGCCTTCCGAGGTCGCCGGGTTGGCGTCGTCCTCGCCGTCGGCGGTCTGCAGGAAGAAGCCGTTGTTCTTGCGGCCGGTGACGATGCCGGTGGTGGCGACGGCCAGGTTCTCGTAGGGCGAGCGTTCGCCGCTGCCCTGGATGGCGTGGATGGCGACGGTCACCACGTCGTCGTTGACGATGGTGCCGGTGCCGCGACCGGTGTGGATCGACGCGCCCACGGCATTGGCCAGGTCGATGTGGAAGACCTCGTCCTGTTCCACCGTCTCGTCGCCGACGATGTCCACGTGCAGGGTCAGCGTGGTTTCGCCTTCCGGGAACACCAGGGTGCCGGCGCGGGCGATGTAGTCGTTGTCGGCGACGGTCGCGCTGCCGTCGACGGTGGCGTAGTCGACGCTGACCCCGCCCGGACCGGCCGGCTGGTTGAGGCTCAGGGTGAAGAACATCGGGCTGGTGCCGCTGTCGCCCTCGGCGCCGCTGGCGTCGTTGATGCTGACGAACAGTGCGCCGCCGCCGCTGCAGGCCACCGGGATGCTGGCGCTGTTGCGCGGCGCGGCGGCTGCGGTGGTGAAATCGGCCGCGTTGTCGTTGCTGTCGGTGCAGCCGTCGCCGGCGCGCAGCGCGGCGGTAGCATTGGTCAGCGCCGGGGTGGCGCCGCTGCCCTCGAAACAGTTGGCGCTGCCGTAGCCGACCAGGTCGACGCGGCTCGCCGGGCAGCTGCCGCTCAGCGCGGCAGTGGCCTGGACCAGGGCCACCTTGCCGTTGGCGCCGGCCATGGCGATGGTGCCGGTGGCGTCGGGCGTGGGCAGGTCCTGGCTGCCGCCGCTGCCGTCGGCCTGCTTGACCAGGTAGTACGCGCCCGGGGCGATGCTGCCGGCCAGCGGCGTGACCTGCCAGCTGGTGCCGGCGGTCGCGGCGTACTGCACCGACCAGCCGTCGAGGTTCACCGGCTGGTCGCCGTTGTTGTGCAGCTCGATGAAGTCGCTGCGATAGGTGGCGCCGCTGTTGCCGCCACCGCCATAGACCTGGCTGATGACGATCTCGGCATTCGCCGTCCCCGCGGCACAGCACAGCAACAGCGCCGGCAACAGCCGGCCGGTGAATCCGGTCATCTCGTTCCCCAATGCGTCCCCGGGCCCAGCGCCCCGCCCGCGATTGTGCCGCGGTTTCGTGGCGGCTGCATGACGCCCTGCGTCGGCTTCGGTCGCGGCGCGTCAGCCGGCCTTGCGGTAGGCTTCGCCGATGAGCATCGACCGCAACACCCGGCCCCTGGAGGACGGCATCCACCGCGATCTGGCAGGCCGCGTGACCTATGCCGGCTACCTGCACCTGGAGCGGCTGCTGTCGGCGCAGGCGCCGCTGTCGGACCCGCCGCACCACGACGAGATGCTGTTCATCGTCCAGCACCAGGTCTCGGAGCTGTGGCTCAAGCTGATGATCCACGAGCTGCGGGCGGCGATCGGCCACCTGCAGCGCGACGAGGTCTGGCGCTGCCGCAAGGTGCTGGCGCGCTGCAAGCAGGTGCTGCGCCAGCTGACCGAGCAGTGGTCGGTGCTGGAGACGCTCACGCCATCGGAATACATGGAGTTCCGCGACGTGCTGGGGCCGTCGTCGGGCTTCCAGTCGTTGCAGTACCGCACCATCGAGTTCCTGCTGGGCAACAAGAACACCGCGATGCTCGACGTGTTCGCCCACGACCCGGACGGGCAGGCCGCGCTGCGCGGCGTGCTGGAGGCGCCCAGTCTGTATGCCGAGTTCCTGCGCTACCTGGCGCGCTGGGGCCATGCGGTGCCGGCGGCGATGCTCGAGCGCGACTGGCGCCAGCCGCACGTCCGCGACGACGCCCTGCTGCCGGTGTTCGAGGCGATCTACGAGGACACCGAGCGCTACTGGCGCGAGTACTCGCTGTGCGAGGACCTGGTGGACCTGGAGACCCAGTTCCAGCTGTGGCGCTTCCGGCACATGCGCACGGTGATGCGCATCATCGGCTTCAAGCGCGGCACCGGCGGCTCCAGCGGGGTCGGGTTCCTGAAGCAGGCGCTGGAGCTGACCTTCTTCCCGGAACTGTTCGAGGTGCGCACCCACATCGGGCCGGGGCAGGGCAGCAGCGGTTACTGATCGATCCGCGGCAACGGCCGGGGCGGGCGGCGCAACCGCTTCCGGCAGGCTGCTAGGATGCCGGGTCGCATGTCCGCAGGGGAGCCCACCGCATGAACCAGCCCACGCCCGACGCCACCGCCCCGCGCGGCTGGGTCGCCCGCTTCCTGGATACCGTCGAACGCGTCGGCAACAAGCTGCCGGATCCGGCAATGCTGTTCCTGCTGTTGATGCTGGCGGTGTGGGCGCTGTCGTGGGCGTTGTCGGGCGTCGATTTCGCCGCGATCGACCCGCGCAGCGGTGCCCCGGTGCAGATCGTCAACCAGCTCTCGGGCGAGTCGCTGACCGCGTTCATGGCCAACATGGTGCGGGTGTTCCTGGGCTTCGCGCCGCTGGGCGTGGTGCTGGTGGCGATGCTGGGCCTGGGCGTGGCCGAGCACACCGGCTTCATCAACGCCGCGCTGCGCCGGGTGCTGTCGGTGACGCCCAAGGCGCTGCTGACCCCGGCGCTGGTCGCGGTCGCGGTGCTGAGCCACGTCGCGGTCGATGCCGGTTACGTGCTGGTGATCCCGCTGGGCGGGGTGATCTTCTACGCCGCCGGCCGGCATCCGCTGGCGGGCATCGCCGCGGCGTTCTGCGGCGTGTCGGGCGGTTTCTCGGCAACGCTGTTCGTGCCCTCGTCGCTGGACCCGCTGCTGGCAGGCTTCACCGAGCAGGCCGGGCGCATCCTCGACCCGGCGCTGGTGGTCAACCCGCTCAACAACTGGCTGTTCACCACCGCGTCCAGCTTCCTGATCATCGCCATCGGCTGGTTCGTCACCGACCGCATCGTCGAGCCGCGCCTCAAGCGCACCGTGGTCGACGGCGACCCGGCCAACCTGCCGAAGATGGACACGCTCAGCGCCGCCGAGCGCCGCGGCCTGCTGTGGGCGGTGGTGGCGATGCTGGTCGCCGCGGTGCTGTTCGCGCTGAGCCTGATCCCGGAAGGTTCGCCGTGGCGCGCGCCGGCCGACGACCCGGCGGTGCTGGCCGGCGGCAAGGACCTGCTGGTCGCCGGCGCGCCGGTGATGCAGTCGATCGTCGCGCTGATCTTCGTGCTGTTCCTGATTCCCGGCGTGGTCTACGGCTATGTCGCCGGCACCGTGCGCTCGCACCGCGACATCATCGCGGCGATGACCAAATCCATGAGCGGCATGGGCTACTACATCGTCATCGCGTTCTTCATCGCCCAGTTCCTGGCCGGGTTCAACGGCTCGGGCCTGGGCACGCTGATGGCGGTGGAGGGCGCGGATTTCCTCAAGGGCCTGGGCCTGCCGATGTGGCTGACGATCATCGGCCTGATCATCATGACCGGCATCGTCAACCTGTTCATCGGCTCGGCCTCGGCCAAGTGGGCGCTGCTGGCGCCGATCATGGTGCCGCTGATGATGCAGCTGGGCGTCTCGCCCGACCTGACCCAGGCCGCCTACCGGGTCGGCGATTCGATGACCACGATCCTGACCCCGCTGATGCCTTACTTCCCGCTGATCGTGGTGTTCTGCCAGCGTTACGTCACTGCCGCGGGCATCGGCACCCTGGTGTCGATCATGATCCCGTACTCGATCGCCCTGTCGGTGCTGTGGACGCTGTTTCTGCTGGCGTTCTGGGGCCTGGGCATCCCGCTGGGCATCGGTGCGAGCTACGTCTATCCGGCTGGCTGAATGCGCGGCGCCACCGCATCCGTGCGCGCTATCCGCGCGTCGCGGTGGCGCCTGTCACTTTCCATGTGGGCCGTGCGCCGCTAAGTTAGCCCGTCGCCCCGGCCCCGGCCTGCGGCATCGACCACCGTCAGGAGACCCCCTCACGTGTCATTGAATCCCTACGCAGCCGAGGAGAAGAAGACCATCCTCGGGCATCCGCGCGGCCTGTTCGTGCTGTTCTTCGCCGAGATGTGGGAGCGGTTCTCCTACTACGGCATGCGCGCGCTGCTGATCTTCTATCTCGTCAAGCACTGGATGTTCTCCGACCAGCAGGCGTCGGTGATCTACGGCGCCTACACCGCGCTGGTGTACATCGCGCCGGTGGTGGGCGGTTACCTGGCCGACCGCTACCTGGGCCAGCGCAAGGCCGTGCTGTATGGCGCGGTGCTGCTGACCTTCGGTCACTTCCTGATGGCGTTCGAGGGCGATGGCGGCCAGACCGCGGCGGAGATCAACATCTTCTGGCTGGCGCTGTCGTTCATCATCGTCGGATCGGGGTTCCTCAAGGCCAACATCTCGGTGATGGTCGGCCAGCTGTATCCGCGCACCGACATCCGCCGCGATCCGGCGTACACGATCTTCTACATGGGCATCAACCTGGGCGCGGCACTCGGCGCGCTCATCGCCGGCTACCTGGGCGAGACCTACGGCTGGGCCTGGGGCTTCGGCGCCGCCGGCGTGGGCATGCTGCTGGGCCTGATCGTGTTCGTGCTCGGTAAGCCGCTGCTGATGGGACGCGGCGAGCCGCGCGATCCGGCGCGCCTGGCCGCGCCGGTCTTGGGCCTGCGCTTCGAATGGCTGCTGTATGCCGCGGGCTTCCTGGCCGTGGGCGTGGTCTGGTTCCTGATCCAGCACCAGAAGATGGTCGGTTACCTGCTGGGCATCTCCGGCGTGGTCCTGATCGGCTATGTGCTGTTCACCGCGGTGTTCAAGCTGGCGCGCGAGGAGCGCGACCGGATCATCGCGGCGTTGATCCTGATCGTGGGCTCGATCCTGTTCTGGTCGCTGTTCGAACAGGCCGGCGCCTCGCTGAACCTGTTCACCGACCGCTCGGTCGACCGCCACCTGTTCGGCTGGGAGATCAAGGCCTCGATGTTCCAGTCGTTGAACTCGATCTACATCATCCTGCTGGCACCGGTGTTCGCGATGCTGTGGCTGTGGCTGGCCAAGCGCGGCTGGGAACCGTCGACGCCGACCAAGTTCGGCCTGGCCGTGGTGCAGGTGGGCCTGGGCTTCCTGGTGCTGGTCGCAGGTACTGCCGCGGCCGGCGCCGGCAATGCCACGCCGGTGCTCTTCATCTTCCTGATCTACCTGCTGCACACGACCGGCGAGCTGTGCCTGTCGCCGGTGGGCCTGTCGGCGATGAACCGGCTGACCCCGGCGCACATGGCCAGCCTGATCATGGGCACCTGGTTCTTCGCCTCGGCCACCGGCAACTTCGCCGCGGGCCTGATCTCGGCCGCAACCGGCGGCGAAGGCGGCGGCGTGGAGCGGGTCATGGATGTCTACTCGAACGTCGGCTGGCTGGCGGTCGGCGTCGGCGTGCTGATGATCTTCGTCGCACCGCTGATCCGGCGCCTGATGCACCTCGACACGCTCAGGGACGACGAGCCGTCGCTGGCGGGGCAGGAGGCGATCGGCGAGCCGGCCGCGGCGGGCGCGCGCCTGGACAGCGAACGCCGCTCCTGACGGCTCGCCCGTGGCGCCGCCGCCGCGGCAACCGGCAACAAGCGCAACGAAAAACAGCGCCCTTGGGCGCTGTCCTTTTGGTCTTTTGGATTCTGGTGTGGAAAGCCACCATTGGCCGACTCGGCAGACAGAGTAATGAATCATGGATTCCAGTGTTGAATTCTGCCTGGATGCGTGAGGTTGTGTCATGGGGCAGTCCCCCTGCAGGCCACTTCGGATATGCCGTGGGGAGGTTTGCCCCATCCGGCAAAAAGGCAGGCAGCACGTCGGGAAAGCCACACCGCCGAGGCCCTGCCTTCTCTCGGGTGGATCGGCTCATTGATGAGGGCTACTACGATGTGGGCAACGATGTGGTCGCCAAGGAATTGACGTCGCCGATCGAGCAGCTCAAGGATCTCGTAGAGCCTGCAGGGCCGGTTGGTTTATGCGGCCTTCCGTGTCCGTCATTTGGATGGAGTCAGCAGCGAAGCATTCGCTGGGAACGTCCTCGTCGATCCTGAGGGAGATCAGTTTCTTCTCGGAATCCGGTGTTCTCCAGAATCTGCATACACCGGAGCGCTTCTCGAGCATGAATGCGTCAAAGGACGGCGTGACAAAGTCATCGACCGCGCTTTGCCCGGCGAAGAACCCACTCAAACTATCGAGATGGTGACGATGGAATGCATCGATGCCATCGAAGAGGAACGATGGTCGCAGCTTGCTGTTGAACGCGTGGCAGGCACCTTCGTCCGGTATCCGCTCTTCTCGCATCGAGAAGCGCGTGCCGATCGGCGCGATGACCTCGAACTCGACGGTGCTCGCCCTGAAGGAAGCGCAATGCAACTCGAATCCATCACGCCCCGGCAACGTGAAAAGATGTTGCCGGTGGATTGGTGTGGCGGGGTAACACTTCGGGAACGCATCGCCTTCACTTCTCTTGCAACTTGCAGCAGATCGATGGGTTGGCCCCTGCTTTCGTGGTGCAGGAACAGTCGGCAAAAATGCGCCATCAGGAATACATCGCCAGACGCAGCGACGGCCCCGTATTTCCAGGGGTAGACCTTCTGATAGTTGCGGAGAACGGCCTCGTTTTCGCCCTTGTTTGACACCCGAGACAGCACTGCGCAATGATCTCCGGCGAGGATCAGATGATCCTGTGCATCGGCGGCGATGATCAGCGTCATTGCTGCAAATCTCCATGGAAGGCGCACACGAATAAAGGAACTATCCCATGCCCGGCAACTTCATCGTCAAGGCCAGCCAGCACCGTTCCTGGAAGGTGAATTCCGGACCGCTCAACTCTCGAAGCTACCGGACACCCGGGTCAAGCTGTTCGACGAAGGCTTCGTGCTGAAAGACAAGGCATCCGGCGAGCCACTGCCCAACGTGCCTTATCGCATCCTCCTCAAGGACGGGAGCTACTTGCATGGCATGACCGACGAATTCGGACGTACGCATATCGTTGGGTCGGCCGATGTCGAAGAAGTCACCCTGGAAGTGAGGGAGGTCTGATCCCATGGCCATCACCGTTGCCAGGCTTCTCTATCGCCGCGTTGCGAGTTCAACCACTTCGCCCGTTGCCGACACCAGGCGCAGGGAAGTCCTGATCGAGCGGCCCGAGGAGGTGCTGCACATCGACGCCATCGCGCTTGCACCGGAAATCCTCGATGAAGACGCGGCCATCGATGACGACACGGCCGTCGTCGAAGGCTCAACCGAGCCGCAAGCCATCCCGCACAAGCATCCGATGGTCAAGGTCGATCCTGCGACCAACCGCATCGCGCATCGCGAACTGAAGATCCGGGTCTGGAGCGAGGGCCGGCCCGACGGCCATCATGCCGGGAAAACGGTGACATGGTCGATGACCCCGCTGTTCGTGCCTCCCGTCGACGAAGGCGAGGAGCCAGGCGATCCCGTTTTCCGGGGAGACTGGGCGCAGGCAGCGGACGGGCATCGCGACCGCTTCGAGGCGCCGGCCGAGTTCACAGCCACCGGGTTCGCCCGCATCAGTCAGGAGCAGGTCACCACCACCGTCGACGAGACCGGGCACACCGCCATCCGTGTCAACCTGCCGCCCATCGCCTTCAATGCCGTGCGCATCAGCGTGCAGTTGGAGGGCGAAGAAACCTCCGTGGAGCTGATCGATCTGGAGGTGCCAGGGATCATCGTGATTGATCCCGGACATGGGGGCGCTGACAATCGCCCAGGCTCCTCGGCCAACAATGCCACCTCGCACACCAGCGGCATTCTTGAAAAGGAACTTACGCTGGATTTTGGCCTGCGTACCAGAACGGCGCTGCGGGCGCTGCGCGTCGGCGAGAACAGCAACCTGCGAATTCATATGACGCGGACTGAAGATGAAAACCGCGCAGGCTCCGTCCGTGCGAATGTCGGTAAAGACCGTGGCGCCGACATTCTGCTCAGCTTCCACTTCAATGGGGCAAACGGCGTTGCAAGAGGCACAGAGACACTGATTCGTCCCCGCGCCAGCAACCACAACTTCGACGCGGACACCGCGCTGGCACGGCGGGTGAACACCGCGGCGTACAACGCCATCCTCGCCCACGATGAGGGTGCCAGGAACCGCGGCATCAAGTCCGAGAGGGATCTTGCGGTTCAAAGCGAACGTGATCTGGGAAACACCGCCACCTGGCACCCCCTGCGGGCGGCACTGCTTGAAGTCGAGTTCATCGACAATCAGGCAGTGGACGAACTGCTCAGCATCAACGATGGCTATGAGCAGGTCCGGCAGGACATCTGCGATGCCGTGGCGGACGCATTGATTGAAGACTTGAGGCGTAATTCATGAAGCTGCTGCACGGTCTCATCCTGGTCGCCGCGCTTCTCGTATCGGCGTGCACGTCGGAGTTGGCTGCAGCGGGTTCCGCGCCAGCGCCACCGCAAGATCAGGCGGTTCGCTACAGGCTGGTTGCGGTGCCGTTGGAGGAAGCGTCTCCCCCAACCCGGAAGCGCGAGCCGCTGCCATTCCGGCTGCGCGCGCCGGGCTCAGCGCAAGCCAGGCTAGTGGACTTGAACGACGAGTTGGTCAGGTCGGCCCCCGCAGATGGCACGATTTACGGTTTCCGGACAAGTCCGAACCGGCAGTGGGTCTTGCTCGATCTCAGCAACGCGGAGTATTTAGTCGCGTCCGTCGACGGGCTCAAGGACATCACCCGACCACCAAAACAGCCAGATGCGCCCGCCGACGCCACCGTCATCGAATGGCGCATCCTGGACGACGACCGTCTGATCGGTTATGCCGAGCTACCATCGCTGGAACCGACGCAAGGTCTGACCGCCTCCGAGGTAGAGGGGCTGACGCCGCGAGGCACGCTGGTCTACATCTACACCATCGCCACTGGCGCCATGACCCCCGTCGAGATCGACGACTCCGTGCCCCAGCCCTTCATTATCTCCGACGATTCGCGTGGGAACCTTGCCATCGGACCCCACTCGGGGCTGGACGTGTTTGGGATGAAGATCATTCCGGTCCCGAGCCGATGAACCTGAGCAGTCACGATTTCAGCGCCGATATCGCGCTGGCTCAGAGGATGAACTGCTCAGCATCGACGATGGCTCCGAGCAGGTCCGGAAGGACATCTGCGATGCCGTGGCGGGCGCATTGCTCGAAGACTTGAGGCGTCACTCATGAAGCTTTTGCGCGCGCTCATCCTGGTCGCCACGCTTCTCGTATCGGCCTGTACGTCGGAGTTGACGGCAGCAGGTTCCGCGCCAGCGCCACCGGAAGAGGGAGCCGCTCGCTACAGGCTGGTTGCGGTGCCGTTGGAGGAAGCGTCTCCCCCAATCCCGGAGCGCGGGCCGTTGCCATTCCGGCTGCGCGCACCGGGCTCAGCCGAAGCCAGGCTAGTGGACTTGAACGGCGAGTTGATCAGGTCAGCTCCCGCCAACGGCACGATCTTCGGTTTCCGGACGAGCCCGAATCGGCAGTGGGTCTTGTTAGATTTCGGCGACGCGGAGTATGCGGTCGCCTCCGTCGACGGACTCAAGGACATCGCCAGGCCGCCAGTACGGCCTGATGCGCCCACCGATGCCACCGGCCTCAGCTGGCGCATCCTGGACGACGACCGTCTGATCGGTTCTGCCGAGCTGCCCTCGCTGGAACCGACGCAAGGTTTGACCGCCTCCGAGGTAGAGGGGCTGACGCCGCGAGGCACGCTGGTCTACCTCTACACCATTGCTACCGGCGTCGTGACGCCCGTCGAGATCGACGACTCCGTCCCCAGCCCTTCATTATCTCCGACGATTCGCATGGGAACCTTGCCATCGGGCCCCATTCGGGGCTGGACGTACTGGGAATGAAGGTCCTTCGGATTCCAGAGCCATGACCCGAAGAGCGGGAGTTTAACGCGCAGCGCTACACCTGAATCGGGCACTCACTGAACTCAGGGATAGCGCTTCCACATTTCGGACCGATACTGGAGCGTTCCTGTTCGACGAAGTTTCACAAGTATCTGGAATTGACGAGTCGAGGCGGAAGATGTCGTCGCCCATACCGAAGTCCGAATAGCCTTTTTTTATCCCGGACTCGAGCACGCCGGTCCAGGCAGGCGCATGGATGGGCCCATGCCCGGCCCTGCGCGGTCAATCGCGCAGCGGGGTTTCCAGCTTGGCCAGCAGCCGGTCGAACAGCTGCCGCTCCTCGGACGACAGCGCCGCCAGCACCTCGCGCTGGTAGTCCAGCGCCAGCGGCACCACGGCGTCGTAGACCGCATAGCCGGCCTCGCTCAATGCCAGCACCGAGCGGCGGCGATCGGCCTCGTGCATCTCGCGGGTCAGCAGGCCGCGCTCGCCCAGGCGCGCCACCGCGCGGCTGACCGCCACCTTGTCCATCGCAGTGCGCTCGGCCACGCCGTTGGCCGACAGGCCGGCGTAGCGGCCGAGCACGGCGATCACCCGCCACTCGGTGATGCTGATGTCGAACCGGGCCGAATACAGCTCGGCCAGGCCGCCGCTGATGCGGTTGGTCAGCACGCTGAGGCGGTAGGGCAGGAACTGCTCGAGATCCAGCGAGGCGTGGCCGTGGCCCTCATGCGGGGCGGGCGCGGCCGTGGTGGTCGAAGCTTGCTGGGTCATGGTGCACTGCGCCTTGCAAGTGGTTGCAATTGAAACTACAAGGTACCATCCGAAGCCACGCCGCGGCGCGGCCCCACCGCGATGGAGTATCCCATGAGCGTTCAAGCACACAAGACCGGCGCACAGGCCCCCAATCCGGGCATGCAGGTGACCACGTTCGAGAACCCGATGGGCATCGATGGCTTCGAGTTCGTCGAGTTCGCCGCGCCGGCCGGCCAGGCGGCGCTGCTGCACGATTATTTCCGCAACCTGGGCTTCACCGCCGTGCTGCGCCATCGCAACCGGCCGATCACCGTCTACCGCCAGGGCGGGGTGAACTTCCTGGTCAACGAGACGCCCGATTCGTTCGCCGCCGATTTCGCCCGCGCCCACGGCCCTTCGGCTTGCGGGTTCGCGATCCGCTTCGGCAAGCCGGCAGATGAGGTCTACGCCCGCGTGCTGGAGAACGGCGGCGAGCCGATCGCCGACAGGGAGGCGAGCAAGGCGGTCGACGCGCCGGTGGTCAAGGGCATCGGCGACTGCATGCTGTACCTGGTCGACCGCTACGGCGACAACGGCTCGATCTACGGCGACGACTACGAGGCGATCGACGGCGCCGACCAGGACCCGGCCGGGTTCGGCCTGACCTTCATCGACCACCTGACCCACAACCTGTACCTGGGCAACATGCAGAAGTGGTCGGACTACTACGAGCGGCTGTTCAACTTCCGCGAGATCCGCTACTTCGACATCAAGGGCGCCAAGACCGGGCTGGTGTCCAAGGCGATGACCGCGCCGGACGGCATCGTGCGCATCCCGCTCAATGAATCGAGCGACCCCAAGTCGCAGATCAACGAATACCTCGATGCCTACAAGGGCGAGGGCATCCAGCACATCGCCTGCTTCACCGACGACATCTACAGCACGGTCGAGCGCATGCGCGAGGCCGGCATCGAATTCCTCGACACGCCCGAGACCTATTTCGATGTCATCGACCAGCGCATCCCCGATCATGGCGAGGACGTGCCGCGGCTGGCCCGCAACCGCATCCTCATCGACGCCGATCCCGAGACCAAGCAGCGCAAGCTGCTGCAGATCTTCACCCAGAACGCGATCGGGCCGATCTTCTTCGAGATCATCCAGCGCAAGGGCAACGAGGGTTTCGGCGAGGGCAATTTCCAGGCGCTGTTCGAGAGCATCGAGCGCGACCAGATGAAGCGCGGCGTGCTGTAGGGACGTTGCTGGCCGCGGCTGCATGCGGACAGCGCGGACCGGAGGCGAAGAAGTGGACGTCGTCATCCCCGCGCAGGCGGGGATCCCGGGACTCCCGGCCGGTACGGAAACGTCGATGGATGCCGGCCGTCCGGCTTGAAGGGCCCGGCCTGCGCGGCAATGACGGTGGCGCCGAGCCACCGATCGGCCCGGGCTTCGTCGCCCGATCCGTGTCACGCGTGCCAATCCGCGGCAAACAATTCTCCAGGTGAAGCGATGAACGCATCGACCCAAGACAACGTGATCCAGATGCCGCAACGCGAGGCGCAGGGCAGCCGCGAGGCCGACTACATGTCCGGCTTCGGCAACGAGTTCGCCACCGAAGCCGAGCCCGGCACCTTGCCGGTCGGGCAGAACTCGCCGCAGCAGGTCGCCTATGGCCTCTATGCCGAGCAGCTGTCGGGCACCGCGTTCACCGCGCCGCGCGGCGAGAACCGGCGCACGTGGCTGTACCGCATCCGCCCGGCGGTGATGCACGGGACCTTCGTGCCGTTCGCGCAGGCCCGCTTCCACGATGGTTTCGACCGCGGCCCGGTGCCGCCCGACCAGCTGCGCTGGAGTCCGATGCCGCTGCCGGAGACGCCGGTCGATTTCATCGACGGCCTGTTCTCGGTCGCGGGCACCGGCGGCGCCGGCGCGCACGAGGGCGTGGGCATCCACGTCTATGCCGCCAACACTTCCATGACCGATCGCTTCTTCTACAGCGCCGACGGCGAACTGCTGCTGGTGCCGCAGCAGGGCCGGCTGGTGCTGGCGACCGAGCTGGGCGTGCTGGACGTCGCGCCGCAGGAGATCGCGGTGATCCCGCGCGGCATCCGTTTCCGCGTCGAGCTGCCCGACGGCCCCAGCCGCGGTTACGTGTGCGAGAACCAGGGGCGCGCGCTGCGCCTGCCCGACCTCGGCCCGATCGGCGCCAATGGCCTGGCGAATCCGCGCGATTTCCTGACCCCCGTGGCGCACTACGAGGACATCGACGGCGACTTCTCGTTGATCGCCAAGTTCCAGGGCCACCTGTGGCAGGCGCCGATCGGCCATTCGCCGCTCGACGTGGTGGCCTGGCACGGCAACTACGCGCCCTACAAGTACGACCTGCGCCGCTTCAACACCATCGGCTCGATCAGCTTCGACCACCCGGACCCGAGCATTTTCACCGTGCTGACCTCGCCCAGCGACACGCCCGGCTCGGCCAACATGGATTTCGCGATCTTCCCGCCGCGCTGGCTGGTGGCGCAACATACCTTCCGGCCACCGTGGTTCCACCGCAACGTCGCCAGCGAATTCATGGGCCTGGTCCATGGCCAGTACGACGCCAAGGCCGACGGCTTCGCGCCGGGCGCGTGTTCGCTGCACAACTGCATGAGCGGCCACGGCCCGGACGCGGCGACGTTCGACAAGGCCAGCGTCGCCGACCTGTCGAAGCCGGACGTGGTCGCCGACACCATGGCCTTCATGTTCGAGACCCGGGCGGTGATCCGGCCGACGCTGCAGGCCTTGCAGGCGCCGCACCGGCAGGTCGATTACCAGAGCTGCTGGGCCGGGCTGCGGCGGAACTTCGCGCCGCCGCGCTGATGCGGTTGCGCCGATGGCAGGGGCGGTCCGCGCGCCGGCGGTGGCGCGGGTCGGTTCGCGTCGCGTTGACGGCGCATCGCCGAGGCTGCGGAAAACCGTTCCGGGAGTCATCGCATGCACACCCTTCGCAGCTTCGCGAGCCTGTCGTCCGCGCTTGCCCTCGTGCTGGGCTTGAGCGCCTGCGAGCGCCAGCCGCAGCCGACCGCCGCGCCCGAAGCGTCCGCGCCAGCTGACGCGCCCGGTTCGCCGCATCCCGGCGCCGCGCCGCGAGACGACCAGCCGGCGCAGGCGATTCCACCGGCCACCGCGCCGGGCGTCGGC
>JAFAFY010000318.1 GCA_023423235.1 Pseudomonadota bacterium | reverse complement strand
TTTCACGAGTCTATCGAGGAGGGTAGCCCCGTCGCAGTGGCACGCGGTTCCAGTTGGTTGTTGTGTGGTGTTTTCGCGGTTGCGGTGCCGGCAGTGTCGGCCGGAAGTGTCGCCGGCGAAACACCGGATTTCGAACTCGGCGGCGCGGTCCGCTTCAATTACGGGTGGCTCGATTACGGGCCCGGCAGCGGCTTCGAGCCCGAGCTTGCGCGCATCGATGCGCGCGGCAATGCCGGCCCCGCCTTCTTCTCGCTGCAATACCGCTGGTACGACGGTTTCGACGCCGTGCACCACGCCTACGCCGGCTGGACCCTGGAGGACGGCAGCGACGGCGCCACGTCCGACCTCCGCGCCGGTATCCAGCAGGTGCCGTTCGGTCTGTTGCCTGCCGCGGCGCACAGCTTCTGGTTCGGCTCCGGTTACTACCTCGGCATCGAGGACGACTACGACCTGGGCGTGGTGTGGCAGCGCCGGGCAGGCGCGCACCAGTGGCATGCCGGCGTGTTCGCCGGCGACGAGTACGGCACCGGTGCGAATTTCGACCGCTATTCCTTCGACGTCGCGACGACCGAAGACCTGCCGTATCGCGAACGCGGGCGCGCGATCGTACGCTACGAGTTCGAGGGCAGAGCCGGCGATTGGGAGACCACCTGGGGCGCATCGGCATTCGCCGGTCGCATCGAGCACCGTATCGACGGCGACCGTTACGGCCACGCCGGTGGCGCCGTGCACGGGCAGTGGGTCCGCGGTCCGCTGACGCTGCAGGCGCAGTGGGCGCGCTACCGATACGACAACCCCGAATCGCGCATCGCGATGTCGGCCTTCATGTTCCCGTTCGAGATCGCCTCGCAGGCCGACGTGCCGACGTTCAACGTCGCCTGGGACGTGCAGCGCAGCGGCTGGTTCGACAGCATCACCTGCTACAACAACGCCAGCGCGACCTTGCCGGTCGGCAAGGATCCGGGCCTGCGCGATTCGATCCAGAACGTCACCGGCTGCAGCTTCGGCAAAGGCCCGATGCTGACCTACGTCGACTGGATCGCTGGCAGGAACATGTGGTTCGCCGGCGGCCCCGGCATCGGCGTGCGCGATCCCGCCAATGACGGCTGGCATTCGAGGCTCAACGTCAACGTCGGCTTCTACTTCTGATCCAGGTCGGGCTGATCCAGGTCGGGCTGATTCAGGTCCGGCTGATCGAGATCCGGCTCGGCGCAGGTGTTCCATTCCCATCGCCGGCGTGTCCGGTGGTTTCACCCGGCCACGGCGGCCAAGGGCGCAGGCTCACCCCGCGTCGCGTTGTCGTACCCCGTTACAAGGACTTCCAATGAACGACCCCACCACGCCCGCGGCCTCCGACGCGCCGGCGCAGCCGCAGCGCTGGCACTCGCACATCCTCATCCCCGTTTTCGTTCCCACCGCGCTCGTCGTGCTGCTGATGGTGGCGCTGTCCTTCGTGGTGCCGGAAGCGACGGAGACGGTCTTCAGCCGGGCCAAGGCCTGGGAGGCCGAGGACGCGGGCTGGTTCACGGTGCTCGCGGTCGCCGGCTTCCTGGTCTTCATCGTCGGCGTGGCGATGAGCGGGTTCGGGCGCCTGAAGCTGGGTCCGGACCACAGCCAGCCCGATTACAGCTACGCCACCTGGTTCGCGATGCTGTTCGCGGCCGGCATGGGCATCGGCCTGATGTTCTTCGGCGTGGCCGAGCCGATCATGCATTTCGCCGAGCCCCCGGTGGGCGATCCGCAGACCGTGGCCGCCGCGCGCCAGGCGATGCGCATCACCTTCTTCCACTGGGGCGTGCACGCGTGGGCGGTGTACGCGGTGGTCGCGCTCTCGCTGGCGTACTTCGCCTACCGCCACGGCCTGCCGCTGCGCATCCGCTCGGCGCTGTTTCCGATCATCGGCGAGCGGATCCATGGCCCGATCGGACATGCGGTGGACACGTTCGCCGTGCTCGGCACGATTTTCGGACTGGCGACCTCGCTGGGCTTCGGCGTGGTGCAGATGAACGCCGGTCTGAACTACCTGTTCGATGTTCCAGTCGGCACGAACGTCCAGGTCGCCCTGATCGCGGGCATCACGCTGATCGCCACCGGCTCGGTGTTTAGCGGACTGGATCGCGGCGTGCGCCGCCTGTCCGAGCTCAACATGATCATGGCGGTCGCGCTGCTGGCCTTCGTGCTCATCACCGGACCGACGGTCTACCTGCTGCAGATGCTGGTGCAGAACACCGGCATGTATGTGTCCAACCTGTTCTCGATGACGTTCAACCTCTATGCCTACGAGCCCACCAGCTGGTTCGGTGGCTGGACGCTGTTCTACTGGGGCTGGTGGATTTCGTGGTCGCCGTTCGTGGGCATGTTCATCGCGCGCATCTCGCGCGGCCGCACCATCCGCGAGTTCGTCATCGGCGTGCTGCTGGTGCCGCTGGGGTTCACCTTCCTGTGGATGACGGTCTACGGCAACAGCGCGCTCCACCAGGTGATGATCGAAGGCGTGACCGGCCTGGTGGATGCGGTCGCGGCCGACAGTTCCGTGGCGCTGTTCCACTTCCTCGAGGACTATCCGCTTTCGTCGATTACCTCGGCGCTCGCGGTGCTGCTGGTGGCGATCTTCTTCGTCACCTCGGCCGATTCGGGTGCGCTGGTGATCGACATGCTGACCTCGAAGGGCGAGGAGGAATCGCCGGTGTGGCAGCGCATCTTCTGGTCGCTGCTGGTCGGCACGATCGCCATCTCGCTGCTGATCGCCGGCGGTCTGGGGGCGTTGCAGGCGGCGACGCTGGCCTCGGCGCTGCCGTTCACCGTGATCATGATCCTGATGTGCTGGGGCATG
>JAFAFY010000296.1 GCA_023423235.1 Pseudomonadota bacterium | reverse complement strand
CAGCATCCGGCCGCGCGTCACCGCACTGCGCGCCGGCTACGGCGAGGCGACCCTGCGCCATCGCCGCAGGGTGACCAACCACCTCGGCACCGTGCACGCGATCGCGCTGTGCAACCTCGCCGAACTGATCGGCGGCCTGACTACCGAGGCCAGCCTGGCCGCGTCGATGCGCTGGATCCCGAAGGGCATGCGCGTCGAGTACCTGAAGAAGGCCACCGGCACGATGCACGCGACGGCAACGCCCGCGTTCGCGCCGCAGGTCGCCGATGCCGGCTATGCGTTGCCGGTCGAGGTTGTGATCCGCAACACCGCCGGCGAGGCGGTGATGCAGGCGGAGATCGCGATGTGGGTGTCGCCGCGTGGCGCCCGTGGCAGTTGACGCGGGCACGACGATCCCCGGCATCGACTGGCTGATCCTCGCCTGCGGCCTGCACAGCGCCGCGTTCGCCCTGTTCCATCTGGATTTCTGGCGACGCTTCGGCTGGCCGCGCACCTTGCAGTCGACCACGGTGCCCAACCGCGCCATCGTGCAGATCGCCAATGCGCAGCTGGTCTGGGTGTTCGGCGGCGTCGCACTGCTGTGCTTGGCGATGCCGCGCGAACTGGCGGAGACCTCGCTCGGACGCGCCGTGCTCGCCGGGATGGCGGGCTTCTGGTGGCTGCGGCTGGTGCTGCAGTTCGTCTGGCTGCGCGTGCATCACCCGCTGGTGCACGTGCTCAGTGTGACGTTCCTCTTCGGCGCCGTGCTGTTCACCACGGCCGCATTGCGCTGAGCGGGTGTGGCGCCGCGACGCGCGTCCGCCAACCCGCCACATCAGCCCTGCTGCGCGTGCCAGGCCGCCAGCAGCTCGGCTTCGCGCCCGGGCGCGAGTCCCGACTTCGGCACCGCACGCCGCTCCGCAGGCTGCGCGCGCCACCACGCCAGCGTGTCGCGCACGGTGTCGTCGATCGGTCGATACACAAGACCGGCCGCGACCGCGCGATCGACGCGTGTGCGGCCGAAGCCAGCGTAATCGCCGACCGGCGCGATCCAGACCGGCATGTCCGACCACGCCTTGACGCCCTGCGCATCCAGGAACGCGGCAGGCAGCCAGGTCAGCCGCGCTTCCGGCGCGCCGCCAGCTGCCTTCGCCTGTCGCAGGCAGCTGTCGAGCAGCCGCCCCATGTCGAGCGCGCCCGGCGCGGCATCGGCATTGAACACGCCGGTCGTCTGATGCTCGATCAGCTGCAGCAGGAATGCGGCGAGGTCGCGCACGTCGATGCACTGGGTCGGATCGCCCGGCGTGCCGGGCGCGGCGATCTCGCCGCCGCGGTCCACGCGCGCCGGCCACCAGGTGAAGCGGTCGGTCGGATCGCCCGGGCCGACGATCAGGCCGGGGCGTACCACCGAGGTACGCTCCGGCAGCGCCGCCTGCGCGGCCCGCTCGCAGGCCGCCTTGAGGCCGCCATAGGTCTCGCCGGTGATCTCGCGGACTTCCGGGTCGTCCAGCGTCGCCAGCGGGCTGTCCTCGTCGTTGGGGCGATCGTTGCGGGCATAGACCGAGATCGAGGAGATGATCTGGTAGTGATCGACGCGCGGTGCCAGCAACGCGGCACTGGCGGCGACATCGGCCGGGAAATAGGCGGACGTGTCCAGCACCGCGTCCCAGCGACGGTCGCCCTGCAATGCGGAAAGGTCGTCCTTGCGGTCGCCGCGCAGCTGCTCGATCCCGGCCAGCGGGGTGCCGTCGAACCGCTGCGGATTGCTGCGCCCGCGGTTGAACAGCGTCAGGGTGTGGCCGCGCGCATGCGCGCGTTCGACGAAATGCGGGCCGAGGAAGCCGGTGCCGCCCAGCACCAGCAGCCGCAACGGGCGCGGCGCGCGGTCCGCGGCTGGCATCGGTGTGGGCAGCGCCGAAGCGCTCAGGACAGACGCAGGCAGGACGGCGGCGGGCAGCGCTGCCAGCGCCGCGGCGCCCAGGCTGTGGGCGAGGAACTCACGACGGCTTGCCATGGGCGGGCTCCGGTGCGTCAGGCCGGCCGGCTGCCGCCTGTCGCACCAGCCTGCGCTCGCCCTGGACCACGCGCCATGCGCTGAAAGTCATGCCCAGTGCGATGCCGATGCCGGCCAGGAACACCACGCTCGAACCCAGCGCCGACAGCGCCTTGTGCACCCAGACGAAAGTCACGTCGCCACCGCGGTACACCGCCGTGTCGATGAAGGCCTTGGCCTTGTAGCGGGACTCGCGGTCGACCTGGGTATAGATGGTCTCGCGCGCGGGCTTGGCCAGCGAGAATTCGCTGGCGCGCGTCATCACCTGTACCACCCAGATCAGCATCGGCAGCGGCGAGGCCGCCAGCACCGAGAACCCGATCAGGATCGCCATTGCCGGCACCAGCAGCAGCGGCGCGATGCCGAAGCGGCGCAGCAGCCAGCGGGTCAGGAACACCTGCACCAGCACCGTCAGCAGGTTGATGTACTGGTCGAGCCGGGCGTAGAACGCGGTGCGCGAGGCATCGCCAACCAGTTGCCGGGCGATCGCGGCCTGCTCGTTGTAGAGCAGCGTGCCGACGCCGACGCCGAAGAACATCAGCAGCGCCAATGCCCGCAGCAGCGGGTCGTGCAGCACCAGGCGCAGGCCGGCGAGGATCGAGCCGCCCATCGCCTCCTCGCCGCTGCGCTCGCGGTGCAGGCGCTCGCGCGCGATCGCCCATTGCCGCAGGCGCAGGATGCAGACCACGCAGGCCAGCAGCAGGCCAGCCGAGACCAGCAGCAGGTTGCCCTCGCCGATCCGCTCCACCAGCAGGCGGGTGATGGTCGGGCCGAGCAGCGCGCCCAGGGTGCCGCCGGCGCCGATGTAGCCGTAGACCTTCTTGGCGTTGTCGTTGTCGAACACGTCGGCCATGTAGCTCCAGAACACCGACACCGCGAACAGGTTGAACACCGCAACCCACACGAAGAACAGCGCGCCGCGCCCGGGCAGGTCGCGGTCGAACGCCCACCAGAACCACAGCAGGCAGGCGATGAACACCAGGTACACCACCGGCAGGAACACCCGCCTGGGAAAGCGCGAGACCAGCGCGCCGTAGAGCGGCTGCAGCAGCAGCATCACGAAGAAGGTGCTGGTGAAGAGCACCTGCAGGGTGAAGTCGCCGAGGGCGACGCCGCGCGCGGCCGCCCAGTCGAGCAGGAACGCCGGGAACACCGCCGAGGCATCGGCCGAGGCGCCCATCGCGTCGCGCACCGGCCGCAGCACGTAGTAGCCGCACAGCAGGCAGAAGAAATACAGCAGCGCCCACCACAGCGGCGGCGATTCGCCCAGCGCCTCGCGGAAACGGCCAAGCAGTCGGCCCGAGGCCACACGGGGTGCCGGATCTGTCATGAAGGGACCACGCGTGCGGGGAGTGCCGGAACCAAGGCAGGCACGGTATCCGATGGCCGGGGTTCCCGCCAGCGGCGCGCATGGCACAGAGCATATGCTCTACCTCCCCGCCTTCCGACCGTGCCGCGATGACCGCAAGATCCGCCCCCGTCTACGACTACGTCATCGTCGGTGCCGGCTCCGCCGGCTGCGTGCTTGCCAGCCGCCTGAGCGAGGACCCGGAGGCGCGCGTGCTGCTGCTCGAGGCCGGGCCGCGCGACTGGCACCCCTTCATCCACATGCCCGCGGGCCTGGCGAAACTCGTCCAGCGCAAGGACGTCAACTGGAACTACGACACCCTGCCCGAGCCACAGCTCGACGGCCGCGTGCTGTGGTGGCCGCGCGGCAAGGTGCTGGGCGGCTCCAGCGCGATCAATGCCATGTGCTACACCCGCGGCGCGCCTGGCGACTACGACGACTGGGCGGCCGCAGGCGCGCAGGGCTGGGCCTGGCAGGACGTCCTGCCGTATTTCATCCGCGCCGAAGGCAATGTCCACGGCGGCGACGCACTGCACGGCGCGTCTGGCCCGCTGACGGTCTCGGACCTGCGCCACGTCAACCCGCTGTCGCGGATGTTCATCGCCGCCGGCGAGCAGGCGGGCTTTCCCGCCAACGAGGATTTCAACGGCCCCACGCAGCAGGGCGTCGGCCTCTACCAGGTCACCCAGCGCGACGGTGCGCGCTGCTCGGCGGCGACCGCCTATCTGGATGCCGCGGTCCGCGCCCGGCCCAATCTCCACATCCGCACCGGGGTACAGGCCAGCCGCATCACCTTCGAGCGCGGGCGCGCCACCGGCGTGGTCTACGCCGGCGCGGGCGGCGCCTTCCACCAGCCGGCCACGCGCGAGATCCTGCTGTGCGGCGGCGCGGTCAACTCGCCGCAGCTGCTGATGCTCTCGGGCATCGGCGAGGCCCATGCACTGCGCCGGCACGGCATCGCAGTGGTGCACGACGCGCCGCAGGTCGGGCGCAACCTGCAGGACCACCTCGACATCTGCACCCTGGTGCACGAGACCCGGCGCATCAGCTACGACCGTCTCAGCGACGCGGCGGTTGCCTGGCAGTACTACCTGCGCGGCCGGCGCGGGCCCGGCACCAGCAACATCGCCGAGGCCGGCGGCTTCGTGCGCTCGCGCCTGGCCAGCGACGCCCGCGCCGACGTGCAGTTCCACTTCGTGCCCGCGCTGCTGGACGACCACGGCCGCCACCGCCTGCCCGGCGACGGCTACACCCTGCACGCCTGCTTCCTGCGCCCGCGCAGCCGCGGACGCATCACCCTGGCCAGCAACCGTGCCAGCGACGCGCCGCGGATCGCCGCCGGGTATCTCTCCGACCCGGACGGCTTCGACCTGCGGATGATGGTCGAATGCGCCAAGCTCGCGCGCGCGATCCTCGCCCAGCCCGCCTTCGACGACGTGCGCGGCGCGCCGATCTTCCCCGCGCGGGGCGACCTGTCGGACGCCGGACTCGAAGCCTTCGTGCGCGCCAAGGCCGAATCGATCTACCACCCGGTGGGCACCTGCCGCATGGGCAGCGACGACGGCGCCGTGGTCGATCCGCAACTGCGCGTGCGTGGTGTGGAAGGCCTGCGGGTGGTCGACGCCTCGGTGATGCCGACCCTGCCCGGCGGCAACACCAACGCGCCGACGATCATGATCGCCGAGCGCGCGGCCGATCTGATTCGTGCCGGATGAAGCGCGCCGGCTGAGGCGCGCGAAGCAGCTCCCGGCGCACGGATGCGGGAACCGGATCAGCCCGCCGGTCAGCCCGGCGCCAGTTGCTCCAACGAAGGCGGCAGCGGACAGTGCAGCACGCCGCAGATCGTGCGCAGCAGTTCCGACTCGGCCACGCTGATCCGGCCGTCGTGGCTGACTGCGGCGGTAATCGCCTCGACCATCACCTGCTTGGCCAACGGGTCCAGCGCATCCAGCGGCGCCCAGACCGCATCGAGCGCCAGCACGCCTTCGGCCGGCGGCGCATACGGCACGTGGTCGCGCGGCAGCACGCGCTGCATGCCGGCCAGATACGCGCGCTGCGCGGCCATCGTGTCGTCGGGATTGCCCGAGCGGGCCACCACCGACAGCAGGGTGGCGAACTCCTGCTTGACGTTGCCCGGCTTGCGCCGGCCGAAGCGGATGTGGCGCGCAGGGTCCAGCGCCTCGCGCAATTGCACTTCCAGCAGCCGGCCCAGGCAGTACTCGAACAGCGACACCTGGCCGTCGGCATGCACCACCGCGTGCACGGTATCGAGGAAGGTCGCCAGCTCCGGACGCGGGCGCCGGCGCAGCACCGGGAACGCCATCGCCGCCAGCGGCATGCGCAGCATCGGATGCAGCGCCTGCAGTTGCGTCTCGCGCAGGTGCTGGGCCTCGGTCGCGGCGGCATTGCCCATGCGCGCGATGATCTCGATGCGCTGCATCTCCCGCACCTGCGGCGTATCGTCGAGCAGCAGCGCCAGCAGCAACGGCATGGCCGCCTCGCGATGGGTGGCGACGGCGTGCAGCTCGTCGCTGATCGCCGACACCAGCGCCTGGGCGCGGTCGTAGTCGTCGTCGTGCGGATGCGCGACCTGGGCGGCGACCATCGGCGGGGTCACCGCCAGCGACCGGTCGGCCTGCGGCAGCGCCTGCTCGCGCGCCGCCAGTCCCAGCTGCACGTCCTCCTGCAGGCCGTCGGGCGGCGAAGCCAGCCATTGCGCCTGCAGCCGCGTCAGCTGCTCGGCGCGGAAGTTCGGCTCCAGCGCCTGGATGCGCTTGAGCAGCGGCGGATGCGTGGCGAACAGGCCATGCAGACCCAGGCCATCGCCGAACAGCATGTGGCTGACCTCCTCGGCATCGTCGCGCTGCGCCAGCCGCGAACCGCCATCGACCCCGCCGATCTTCTTCAGCGCACCGGCAAGACCGCTGGTCTGGCGGGTGAACTGCACCGCCGATGCGTCCGCCAGCACCTCGCGCGAGCGGCTGACGCCGGCCTTGATCATGCGCCCGAAGAACATGCCCAGCGCGCCGACCACGATTGCCGCCAGCGCCCCGCCCAGCACCACCAGCGCGCCGTTGCCGCGGATGCCGCGGCCGTGGAACAGGATCTTGCGACCGATCAGGCCGATCATCAGGATGCCGAACAGCACGCCCATCAGGCGGATGTTCAAGCGCATGTCGCCGTTGAGGATATGGCTGAACTCGTGCGCGACCACGCCCTGCAGCTCGTCGCGATTGAGCCGGTCCAGCGCGCCGCGCGTGACCGCGACGACCGCGTCCGAGGTCGAGTAGCCGGCAGCGAAGGCGTTGATCCCGGCCTCGTGTTCCAGCACGTAGATCTTCGGCACCGGCACGCCGGAGGCGATCGCCATTTCCTCGACCACGTTGCGCAACCGGCGCAGCTGCAGGTCGGTGGTGTCCTCGGGCACCGCGACGCCACCGAGCTGCTGGGCGACCGGCTCGCCGCCGCTGCTCAGCGAGGAGATGCGGAACATCGAACCAACGCCGATGATGCCGACGGTGGCGAGCGTCGCCGCCAGTAGCATGCCCGGCTGGAACCCCACCACCAGCAGCACCGCGGCGTCCACCGCCAGCACGATGCCGGCGACCGCCAGCGCGAACAGCACGACCAGGCGGGTGGTGTTGCGCCGGGCCTGCGCCTGTCGTTCGAAGAAGTTCATTGAAAGCCGGGATTCGGAATTGGGGATTGGGGATTCGGGAAAAGAGACCGCGCTTGCGAATCCCCAATCCCCACTCCCCAATCCCGGCCCTTCAGAAGCTCACCTTCGGCGCCTCGCGCACCTCGGCCTTGTCGGCGGGGATGTCGAGCAGCGCCGCTTCCTTGAAATTGAACATGCCGGCGACGACGCTCGACGGGAACACCTCGCGCTTGTTGTTGTAGGCCATCACCGAGTCGTTGTAGGCCTGGCGCGCGAACGCGACCTTGTTCTCGGTGCTGGTCAGCTCCTCGGTGAGCTGCATCATGTTCTGGCTGGCCTTGAGGTCGGGGTAGGCCTCCGAGACCGCCAGCAGCCGGCCGAGCGCGCCATTGAGCACGCCTTGCGACTGCGCCAGCTGCGCCATCGCCCTCGGGTCGCCCGGGTCGGCCTTGGCCGCCGCCAGGCCCGACTGCGCGGCACTGCGCGCGGCGATCACCGCCTCCAGGGTCTGGCGCTCGTGGCTCATGTAGCCCTTGACGGTCTCGACCAGGTTCGGGATCAGGTCGAAACGCCGCTGCAACTGCACGTCGATCTGCGCGAACGCGTTCTTGAATGCGTTGCGGGCCGTGACCAGGCCGTTGTAGATCCCCACCGCCCACAGGGCGAACGCGATCACGACACCCAGAAAAACCAGCAGGATCAGCAAGCTACCCATCAAAGCTCCCCTTGTTCATGCAAAGCGGGAAACAGACGCTATTATCTGTTCCGGGCAGAGCATACGCAGGGGGCAGGCACGATGGAAAGCCGACAACCAGCACGCCGGCATATCGCCAGGCTCGGACTGATCGGATTGTTGCTGCCTGCAGCGCTCGGCTCGGCCGCGCAGGGCCTGCCGGCACCGGTCGCGAGCGAAGGCGACGAGGCCGAGATCGAGCACATCGTGCCGCTGGCCGAGACCGCCACGCCTGCGATCGTCAGCCGCGAGGACGCGGTCAAGCCTGCACCGATGCGCCCGGTGACCCGCCCGCTGCCGCTCGCCGATACCTTCGACGTGTCCCTGTTCGAAGCGATGGCCCAGGACCTAGTCGCCAACCAGCGCGTGCCCGGCCTGGCCATGGCGATCGTGCACAACGGCCGCGTGCTGAGCGCGCGCGGCTACGGCATCACCGACGTGCGCGCCGCCGAGCCGGTGGATGCGCATACCGTGTTCCGCCTCGCGTCGCTGTCCAAGCCCTTCGCCGGCACCATCACCGGCATGCTGGTGGCCGATGGCGCCCTGCGCTGGGACAGCCGCGTTGCCGACTACATGCCCGCGTTGCAACTGTCCGACCCGATGGCGGCGCAACAGCTGACCGTCGCCGACGTGCTCAGCCACCGCGTCGGCCTGGGCCGCAACACCTATGACCGCGACATCGAGCGCAACGCCGACTACCACAACCTGGTGCAGCGGCTCTCCAGCGCGCCGATGACCTGCCAGCCGGGCAACTGCTACGCCTACCAGAACGTCGCCTTCAGCCTGATCGGCGACGTGGTGTTCGCGACCTCAGGCCAGTTCTACAGCGAGGCCGT